>JABMOA010000056.1 GCA_013204355.1 Candidatus Woesearchaeota archaeon
ACCATGACGTCCATGTCCACCGTAGGTGTCAACGATAATTTTACGTCCTGTTAACCCTGCATCACCAACAGGCCCACCAATCACGAATTTACCAGTTGGATTTACATAATATTTTGTATTTTCATCAATGTAGTCGTGACAGACTGGTTTAATAACACGTTCAATCATATCTCTTCTAATTGTTTCTAAAGATACATCAGGATGATGTTGCGTTGAAATTACAACTGCATCTACACGTTTGATTTTTCCATGTTCGTACTCAATTGTTACTTGAGATTTTGAATCTGGTCTGAGATACCAAAGTTCACCGCGTTTTCTAATAGATGCTAATCTATGAACTAATTTATGTGAAAGCATTAATGATAAAGGCATTAATTCAGGCGTTTCATTTGTTGCGTAGCCAAACATTAAACCTTGATCTCCAGCACCTTGTTCTTCATGTAATCCTGTTCCTTCATCAACACCTTGTGCGATGTCAGAAGATTGTTCAGAGATTGCTGTTAATACACCACATGTAGCACCTTCAAATCCGAATTCTGGTCTGTTGTATCCGATTTCACAAATTGTATCACGCACAATTTTCTGCACGTCAACATATGTTTTGGTACGAACTTCTCCCCCAACAACAACGAATCCTGTTTTTGTAAAACATTCAACTGCAACACGTGATTCTGGATCATCTTTAATCATTGCGTCTAAAATTGCGTCAGAAATTTGGTCACATATTTTATCTGGATGTCCTTCAGATACACTTTCACTCGTAAAAAAATAATTATTTGCCATTATTAACCACCTCGTTTATAGAAGATTTTAGGAAAAGTGATTTAAAAGTGTTATGATACTTTGATTAATAGAAGAGATTATTTGTTGTTTGTGTAATCACTAGTAATTCTTTCAAGAACAGTCCCTAAATTAACACGTGTTCTGTCAGTATAATTATGCATGATTTTAGGAAAGTTCAATATTAATTTGAGGTAAGTTTCAAGATACTTCGAATATTGATCTGGTTTTGTAAGTGTTTCTTGGACCAACATATCAACAAAATCTGAACTTTGATTCATCAAAATTACTTTCTTAGATTTATCTTTATATATTATTCCATCTTCAATATATTGTCTTCCAGACCAATGAAAATTTCTTGAAATAAGTTTATTAAATAAAATTATAGGAAGAAGAGTCAAATTTTCTACTTCATCTGTTGTCACTTCTTTATTTCCATTCAACCAATATGACCTTTCTATTGTGACTTTTTTAGTTTTATAAGTTGGTTTAAGAACAAAATCAAGTTCGTCTTCGTCTTCATTACTAAGTTTAATTTTTATATGTACAGCCTTAGGATTTAGTTCATGTGGTTCAATTGTAATTTTTCCTTCATATGGTTCTGTTGCTTTTGACCCTTCTTCATGCATCCTAAAGTCCTCTTGAGTTACTGCTTCCCAAACATATCTCATGACTGCCGAAAAAGGTTTTTTTAATGCACCATATTCATGGACTTGTTCTTCTAATTTAGAAATTACTGAAGGTAAAGCACCTAATTCTCTTTTATAATCACGTTCCGCTAATTGTGCTTTAACTGTTTCATTTGAATCTGCAAGAGTTCTTACTCTCTCTCCCAATGTTTCATTAAATAATTCTAAATCTCTTTGACTTGCAATTGAAATACCAAATCTTTGAAAGTATGCATGAATATTTTCATCAGAACATAATTGAAAATATGGATTATCTTCTTCTAATCTAACTAATAATGCTGCAACTTTATTTGGATCCTGTACTTGATCTAATAAAGTTCCATATTGCGCTCTCCTTTGATCATCACCCATTTGTGAACTTACTTCTAAAGAACCATCTGCTGAAAAAGAAGTGTAACTTAATGCCTGTTCAAGACCTGTTTCTGGTAAACTCATTTTAAATATAAATTTGATTGATTCTTTATAAAACTTTTTGAGAAACATCACTTTTTAGTGAGAACAATATTACTTTGATTAATAGAACTAATTCTTGATTGCTTGAAAGGCTAAAATATCTTCGGTGCTTAATTTCTTTCCTTTCTTCATCTTTTCTTGAACTTCATCAGTTTTCTTTTTTGCTTTTGCTTTATAACTTTGTTCAGAATCTTCTTTGAATAATTTACTTAATTCGTCAACACGTTTTTGTACTTCTGTTAATTCTATTTGTGTTGCTTCATAGGCTTTCTTTAATTCAACATATTTTTGTGCATTTGGTTTTTCTTCTTCACGGCATTGTTTGATTTGTTTATATAATGCAAGCATTTCTTCATGTTTTTGTTGTGATTGTTCCGCTTTTTCTTGAACCAGTTTATGAGATTCTTGTGCTTCTCTACGTGCTTGAGGTAAATTAGTTGTGCTTGATTTTACTTCTTTCCATAATTCTTCGACAGCTGCAACTTTTTTATATTTTGATTTTAATTCATTAAGTGTTTTTCTGATTTCTTTTTCTTTGTTATATTGAAGTGCTTCAGTTTCAAGTTTAAATTCTAATTCTTCAATTTGTTTTTTGAACATAGAAGGTGTTTCTTTTGTATCTATTTTTCCTTGAAGACTTTTTTTCTTTTCATCCAATTCTTTTTTAACAGAAGATTCTTTTTTTACAGATTCGTTTAATTTATTACGATCCTTCTTTAAATTACGTACATCTTTCGTTAATTGGTCACGGTCTTCTTTTAATTTTTTAATTTGACCTGTACGTGCTTTAACTTTATCTCTAGAAGACCTAATAGCTCTAAACGCTTCTTCTTTTTCTTTATTTTGCTGGTTTAATGTAGAACGAAGTGTACTCAACTCTTTTTTTTTCGTAGCAAATTCTTGCCGTAATTGATTTATGTTTTGTGCCATGGGACTCTCATAAAATCACAAAAAGTGATTTCAACTTTTTTAAAGATAAAAAATAAAAAAAAAGAAAATCAAAGAAAAATTTATCCGAATAACGCGCCTAGACCTGCCGCAGCAGCTTCTTCAGCTTTTCCTTCATCTTCTTTTTTATCTTCTTTCTTTTCTTCAGCTTTTGCTTCTCCAGCAGGAGCAGCAGCAACTGGTGCAGCAACAGCAGCTTTTGCGATTGCTTCTTCAATGTTTACAC
>JABMOA010000004.1 GCA_013204355.1 Candidatus Woesearchaeota archaeon
AATCTGTTTTGGATGGATTGACACTACACTCAAACGTATAGACGAAGACACGTACCAAAGAACTTTCGCCAGAAGAACTGATAAAAGTAAATGGAGTAAAAACACCTTACGTTATGCACAAGAACTAATCAAAAAGAAAAAAATGTGCAAAGAAGGTCTTAGACGTTACAACCAAGCTAAAAACATTCCTCCATTGGACCACTATCTTCCAGACAATCCAGAACCAACAGAAGAAATGGAACAGATGTTAAAACATCATCTTAAAAAATTTAATAAACTTCCAAAATCAACAAAAAAAATGTACATCTACATGTTTCTGAGATCAAAGAGACCTGAAACAAAAGAAAAACGCATTCAAGAAATCAAGGCAAAACTTGCTTCCCGCTCAACGTAACAATGCCTTCAGATAATTCAACATTCAAAGTTTCTAAATTGTTAATAACAATATCATTTCCAACTAAATAGAACGAAACGTTACGTAAATCATGGAACCTAACCTTTTCAATATCATTAAATTCTAATACTTTAAAAGGAGCTCGTGCGGTTAAATGAGGATTATTTTCATCAAAAAGACCAATAAATGCAATTCTGTACTTGTCTTCACTCCCACCTGCTTTTTTACTAATGGTAATGCTTTTTACGTTATATGTCTCCATAAAACTACTTGAGGAAGTTCTCACTTTTAAAACTTACTAAAATTTTTTTCATATAAAGCCAATAGGACAATCCAAACCCAAAGACAAAGAATAGAAAAACAACTAACCTAGAACTCCATATATTACCCATTAAGAATCCCACTATAAATGCAACAATCACAATTAGTGAAGGTAAAATAGGAGATTTTTTATGTTTGAAGAAATACACTCTCCCTGCTATAAATCCTGCAATAAAAATAGAAATAACCCCAAACACCGGATTTACAGTAGAAGTAGATATAATAAAACCTAAGAATAAAAAGATACCCGCAAGTATTTCTGCATATCGTCCACGAATTGGTAATGGCTTACCCATTTTATTTCACCGAGGAAGTCATATACTTCCCTATGTCGCCAATTGCCATTAAAATTACTGCAAATACTAAACCTATTGTAGATTTACTAAGCAATAACACACCAAACAATAACATTGCCACAACAATCATATAATACCACGCCCGTGAACCCCAAAAGATTTGTAACCCATCAAGTTGTGGAAATGGTAATAAGGATAAAACCCCTATAATAATGTTTAGGTTTAATGCTAATGCAAAAATTCTATAATGTGTGAAATGCAATAATACTGCAAAAATAATTGCAAGATGAATCGTTCCAATAATCCCCATCATCGATATAGATGCATTATCTTCATATGAAAATCCATACCTAAATTCTCCTAGTCTGTGACGTGAAATAAACGTTGTTGCAACACCTCCAATTAACACAAGTGCAATTTTCCCTGAAGTAATCAAACCAACAACCAATGCAATTGCAATCCCAACCCACCATAATTTAAATTCAGCAAGATACCCTTCCCTCAAGGCAGTGATTTTATGTATCAGATACTTGACCAATATTGAAATACTCACAATAATTAATACAGCAATGAAATTTCCAATCCATGGACCCCATGAAAATGTCGCCCGACCATCATCAAATGCAAAAATAAGTGTGGTTGCAAGAACTGCAATCATTAAACTAGAAACTTCTTGTTTATTAAAACGCAAATATTCTGCAATACGGGAACGTAATTCCTCTAGACTAACCATACATATGAGAAACAAATGGAAATATATAAATCTACTTCTTTTCTAAAATCCAGATACGATGAATACTATCGCCTTTTGCAAGATCTTCGTTCTCAATTAAATTAAATTTATCGGATATTGAAAACTCCCACATCTCACGGCCAATAAACATTAATCTTCCTTTAGGTTTTAAAATATAACTTGCTTGATAATATAATTCATTAATCCGATCTTCATCTTTTGACGTAATATGGAAAATTAAAACATCAATACTCCCCTCATCAAATTTCACATCTAAATCATCTAATCCATATTTATGTACTTTAATATTTGCAGAAGCAATTTTTGCATTTTTTCGTGTCGCATTCGTGTTCTGCATTGTTTCATCAGCTGCAATTACCGCGCCTTTCCAACTTCCAGGCACAGGTTTCTTGCAATCTTTAAACAAATCTAATTTTTCATAAGTATAAACTTCATCAACATCTTGCACAACTCCATCTGAATCAAACAACGCAGCTTCAATTGGAATAGCACCATCTTTACAAAAGGCCATCAACAATGTTTTTCCTTTTTCAAATCCAGCTTTACGTGTAAAATAATATGCAAAATCTCCTTTAAATGATGCAGAATGTGGAAAGACCCTATAATGTCGTTGATCTAATTCATGTCCCATAACATCTAATCCAACATAATATTTCTCACCATTGAAAAATACAATGATCGTAACATCCGGTGTTTTATAATCAAATTGAACCTCTTCACCTACCAAAAATTTAATCCCAATTTCCTTCGCAATTTTCTGCCTGTTATCTTGGCCCTTCACACCTTCAACTTTAATTGTATATTTCAAGCTTAGTGGAAAATCAAACGTATCAAAAGAAAAATTTTCAACTTCCTTTGCACTTCCTAAATCAATTAAAACTCTTTTGACAGATTGTGCTCTAAATGCATAATTGACTAATTTCTGTGCATCTACATCAAAAGAAACAATTTCTGTACCAACATTACCATCACAATTTAATATTTCAGAAACTTCTTTTCCCGCTACCTTCTCTAGCCCTTTATGTACAATAGAAAATGCCTTCATGGTGTAAATTGATCCTCGGATTTCATGGGCTGTTCGTCTTCATCATTATCATCATGGTCATCCTCATCCTCGTCATTATCTTCATCTTCATCATCTTCATCATCTTCTGCTTCTTCAACATCTGCGGAACTAACCTTTGGAACAAAGGTATTTTCTTCTTCTTCATTCACAACCATTTCTGCAGCCTGTAATTCGCTGTCATCATCATCATCTTCCGGAATTATTTTTGCAGCTGCACCAAGAGAATCGTTGTCACTCATACGCATAACACGTACACCTTGTGTAGCACGTCCAATCGTTGAAATATCTTTACACTTAACCCGAATTCCAACTCCATGTTTTGAAATAAGCATTAATTCCTCACTGCCATCAACTAATTTCACAGATTCAACTGGGCCATTTTTTTCAGTAATCTTAATGTTCGTAACACCTTTTCCACCCCGCCCACATAGACGATAATCAAATACAGGTGTTTTCTTTCCAAATCCTTTTTGGGTTAATGTTAAAATTAATTTTGCTTCATCAGCAGCAAGCATGCCAATTACTTCATCGTTAGGTGCTAATCTAATACCGCGAACACCTCGTGCAGAACGCCCCATAGAACGAACATCTTCTTCCTTGAACCGATTTGCCCTACCCAATCTTGTGGCAAGAATAATTTCATGATCGCCAGTAGTATAATTTACACCAATAAGTTCGTCATCTTCATCTAGACTAATTGCACGAATCCCACCATTACGTGGTCTAGAAAAATTACGTAACTCAGTTTTTTTAACTGTTCCTTGGCGAGTCGCCATGAACAAATAACCTTCTTCAAAGTTTCGTACCGGAATGATTGCGTTAATATTTTCACCTTCACGTAATTCTAATACATTTGCAATATGTTTCCCTTTAGATTGACGATTGCCTTCTGGAAGTTTCCATACTTTAATCCAATATACTTGACCTTTATCTGTGAAACATAATAAATAATCATGAGTGGAAGTTACGTATAACCTTTCAACAAAATCTTCATCTTTCATACCTGCAGCTTTCACACCTTTACCACCACGCTTTTGTATTTTGTAGGTATCAATAGGTAATCTCTTTACATAACCAGAGTTGGTCATTGTTACAACAACAGTTGTTTCTTCAATTAAATCTTCAATATCAACCTCATCTTCACCGCCAATTACAACTTGTGATCTTCGTGCATCCCCATAAGATTGTTTAATTTCTTCAAAATCTTGATAGATGAGATCTAATACTTTTTGTTCAGATTCTAAAATGCTTTTGAAATACGTGATTTGTTCTAATAAATCAACATGTTCTGCACGAATTTTATCTTGCTCTAATGCCGCAAGCTTTTGTAAACGCATATCAAGAATTGCCCTTGCTTGAATCTCTGATAGATTATAGGAGTTTATCAAAAAATCACGAGCTTCTTCTACTGTTTTACTTTTTCTAATCCCTGGAATTACTTGATCAAGATTGTCAATCGCAGTTAACAAACCATCAAGAATATGAATACGTTTCTCAGCTTGATCTAAATCATAAGTCGTTCTCCTCATAATAATTTCTTTTCGATGATTAATATGATGATGTAAAATATCTTTCAATCCAAGCATGCGGGGTTTATTGTCAACCAATGCAAGCATATTAATACCAAAAGAAACTTTTAACCTGCTATGTTTAAACAATTGATTTAAGACTACATTTCCATCAATGCCCTGTTTTAAATCAATAACAACGCGAATCCCATCTTTATCTGATTCATCATTAATATTTCTAATACCTGGCACAACTTTATCCCTTACTAATTCTGCAATGTGCGTTATTAAAACTTCTTTATTAACTTGATATGGAATCTCTGTAACAATAATTTTTGTATCTTCTACTTCACATACAGATTTAATAG
>JABMOA010000057.1 GCA_013204355.1 Candidatus Woesearchaeota archaeon
GGTTAAGGCAGTCCCCTGCAGAGGGACGGGTCGGGGGTTCAAATCCCTCCGGGCGCTTCATTTTTTTAATTAGATTTTAAACATAATCTTATTTTTTGATTGAAGATTATGAGACATAAAAATAATCTCAAAATTTCCTTCTTCAGCAAACTTTACAGGATGAAGAGCATGAGAAGCTGAGATGTACCTTTTAACAAAATCTTTTTCCATTTTCTTAAATTTACTCACAGATTCCAACTTTGTATTATGTTTGGCTTTCCGATAAGCATAATTTACTAATTCTGTACAAAAGAATTTGTCAGCACTATTAGAAAAATCAAAATCGTAAGGTTTTCCAATTTGTTTTTTCGCAATCTGAATCGCGTCCTTAATTTTTTTCTTTTTATCTTTAGTAGTTTTAGGAAGACGCATAATTAAAAGAGTATCATAAGTTGTAAAAAGATGATGAAATGAGGTATACCTAACTCCTTCTTGTACAGCTTCAATAAACTTTTTTCTTCCAACATAAATTGTAGCATGTGTGAAAGGGCCCCGAATTACAAGTGAAGATACCTTCTTAAGATCACCTAAAAGAACAACATCTCCTTTTCTTAAAAGAAAACGGGCTTTTATGGTATCTTTATGACTCAAAAGATTTCTCCTCGGATGGATAATTATTCCTGTAATAATGAAACCAACATTGGCCAAAAATTTTTTATAAAAAGGGTAATCTTTAGGAAAATTTGTAATCAAATGGAACTTCTTTATTTTTTCAAACATGAACTAGAAAAGTTTCAGGAGTTTAAATATTTATTTGTTAAATGAATTTCCTGTTTTGAACCCAACGTCTTCTTTTTCTTTCAACTTCTGGCACAATGCAACAGCATCTCGCACATCTTCATAAAAATCATATAACTTAATCAATTCTCCATCAGCTTTCCTAATTTTCGTATGTTTCAAACAACTACAACATCGTAAAACTGCTGTAAGCATATCATTTATTTGAATCGTTTGTATTGTATTGCACTTTGGACAATGTGCTACTGTAAATACCATTTATTCAGAAAAGAACGTAAACATATATAAAACCATTTTATATTTTAACCCATATGAAGAAAGGAATCTCATCTTTGGAACTTGCAGCACTTGTGAATGAATTACAATTCCTTGCAAAAGGAAAGATTAGCCAGATTTATCACAAAGACCAGGAAGTAATCCTTCAACTACATGCAACAGGAGAAGGAAAACAACTTTTAAAAATCATTCCTGGAAAATATTTAAGTTTAACAAACGAAAAAGAATCTGCATTACGTCCATCTGGATTCTGTATGCAACTGAGAAAATATTTGAGTAATGCATTCATAAAAAGCATTACACAAAAAGATGCAGAAAGAATTGTAGTCTTTGAATTCGAGAAGAAAGAAACATTCTATCTAATCATAGAATTATTTAGTAAAGGAAATGTTGTATTGACAGATAAAGATTACACTATCATTTCAGTTTTTGTGTGGCAAAAATGGAAAGATAGAACAGTCAAACCTAAAGAAATCTATAAATTTCCTGAACCAGGACAGAATTGGAAAAAAATTTCTGAAACAGATTTATCTACAATTCTAAAAAAAAGTGAAAAACGTAATCTCGCAACTTGCTTAGCTACGGAACTAAATTTAGGAGGAGTATATGCAGAAGAAGTTCTTAAACGGATTAATGTAAATAAAGAAATCTCACCAAAAGAAGGGAATGCAAAGAAAATCATTGCGGAAATCAAAAAGATGATTAAAGAAATCAAAGAACCAAAAGGATACATCTATGATGAAGACATAACACCATTTCCACTACAAAATCAAAAAGAAAAATCGATCACAAAAACCTATAATGAAGCAATTAGCACAATCAATCCATTCCACATAAAATCTCCCTATGAAAAAAAGATTACAGCATTAAAAAATACGATAGAACATCAAGAAGATGCAATTGCCATGCAAGAACAAAACATTGAAGAAAATACGCAAAAAGGAGAATTGATTTATGAAAAATATCAACCTCTTCAGAAATTATTGGATATTGTCAAAGAAATGAAGAAAACCAAAGAATGGAATGAAATTGAAACAGCCTTGAAAAAAGAAAAGAAAATTAAGAGTGTAGACTTAAAAAATAAAACGGTTATGATTGAACTATGATGACCCCTACCCATGCAATAACGGGAATGTTTGTGTTATTTATTTTAAATTCTATTGTACCAGAAATGTTTCCTTTCTCTGGATTATTAATAATATTATCATTAATTTTTCCTATGTTACCAGATCTTGACGGGCTATGGGTTGAAAAAATGAAAGATCATCATCAAACATTTACACACGCCCCTTTATTTTGGTTAGGTTTGTCAATCATTTTATACTTATTTGTTCCAATATGGATCCCAATTTTACTATTAGCTCAGTTAGCAGGCCATTTTATAGGAGATTATCTTGCGGGGTTTTCAGCTGGGATTGCATGGCTATACCCATTCAATAAAAAAGAAACTTCATTATTTCCTTTAAAAAAAGAAATGGGCGATTTCCCAATATTTGCGAAAACAAAAGAAGATAAAGAAAAACGAAAAAAATTCAATCAAGAATATTATAAACAAAAAAAATTACTTACGATTGAACTTATTAGTGGCCTTCTTGGAATTGTGTTTTTTGTAATTGGATTAATAAACTAGAAAATCCTAAAACTTGATTTTAATCAAGTCCAGAAACAATAGTTTCTGATAACCAACTA
>JABMOA010000058.1 GCA_013204355.1 Candidatus Woesearchaeota archaeon
CAATCCGGCTAACTTCATCAAGTGTCATATCTGGACCACCTGTAATATGGATCAATGCTCCGGTTGCACCTTCATAGTTGATATCTAGTAATGGATTACTTAAAGCTCCTTTTACTGCTTCATCTACACGATTGTTTGTATCGGATGAACCTACACCAATTGCTGCAACGCCTCCATTAGTCATGATTGCTTTTACATCAGCATAATCTAAGTTAACTAAGGAAGGTACTGCGATTGTTTCAACAATTCCTTTAATCATCGTTGCGATTAATTCGTTTGCAACTGCGAAAGCTTGTTGAATCGGTAAGTTTCCTGCGATTTGTACTAATCGGTTGTTGTCAATTACAATAACTGTGTCTGTTACTTGACGTAGTTGTTGTAATCCAAATTCTGCTTTGTCGCATCTTGCTCTTTCAATGTTAAAAGGCATGGTTACGGTTCCAATTACAATAGATCCTGTATCTTTTGCAACTTGCGCTACAACTGGGGCTGCACCTGTTCCGGTTCCTCCACCCATTCCTGCACATACGAATACCATGTCAGAACCTTTAAGACATTCTTTTAAGATTGCTAAAGATTCTTGAGCTGCCTCTGCGCCTCTGCTTGGAAATCCGCCACAACCTAATCCTCGCGTACAATCTTTCCCAATTAAGAATTTCCGATCAGCACCTGTAATATTAAGATGTTGATGATCTGTGTTGGTTGCAATAATCTCTGCACCTTTGATTCCTTTCTTGTAAAGCCAGCCAACCATATTGTTACCTGCTCCACCAACTCCGATTACGCGGATATTTGCTTGACCTACTTGGTCAAATTCTTCTTGTTGCGGCATGCTACTCATTGCCCTTTCTACGATAAATTCCATTTTTACACCACCTCTATTTTAAGTCCCTCCGGACTATTGCCCCCTAATGTATATTTTATAGGACACAAGTTTTTTTATAGGATTATAATCTCCTACTATCAACCCAAATTAAAAACCAATAACAAACCAAAAACCAAACTTAACATTAACAGAACTAAACCAGCTGTAATTGTTAACCAAACTTTATTGTGATAGTAGCAAAAGGAACCACCCTTTTAACCAACCCTAGTTCTAGGTAAAGTATAATTCATATATAAATATTTCTGTTTATGAGAATATAGGATAAAACATAAATTTTGATTATTCAAAATCGTCTTCTTTCTTAAATTTACTGACGACAGAACTTGCAATATCTTGCATTGATTCTTTTGCTACATTAACTTTTCTTGCCATAATAGTTGCAATATCATTTAAATATTTAGAAGGATCTCTAAATTTATTACGCCAAGAACCAAAATATACAAGTGTTTCTAAAGGATATTTAGGTGGTTTCTCAGGGATTTCTTTAGGAAAGCCTACCGCAATTATAGCTTGTGGACGAATGTTATGAGGAATCTTACAAGACGCCTTGACAGCTTCTTCATCAAACGCCCCAATCCATGTTGTTCCTAATCCTAATGATTGTGCTTCTAATAACATATTTTGTACGGCAGCAGCACAGTTTTGTGTGGTATATAATCGTTCTCCACGTAAGCCATAATACCGTTCAGCTTTCTCTGGTTCCGCACACACTACGATTAATGCGCCCGCTAATGCAATCTCATATTGCTCATATGCAGCTACTGCTAAATCCTTTTTTTGTGAGGGTTCTAATACTACAATGAACTTCCAATTCTGGATATTTCCACTGCAAGGAGCATGCCTACCTGCATCTAATATTTTAGAAAGATAGTCCCAATTTACAAATCTGGGTTCATAACTTTTAATCGTTCTTCTTGATTTAATTAATTCTAAGATATCGCCCATTTTACGATTAGTAATTATTTTGAGTTTTTATATCTTTGTATTTGTGTGTAAAATAAGGCTGAATTCAAAAATGAACTGGCATTTCAAATTTGAATAACCATTCCAAAAACGAAATATTGATAAATCCTAACGATATCCTACTAATATGCCAAAGGCGGTATTGAAATCATTATTGGATCATAAGAAGGCTTCAGTTCTTCGCGTAGTTCTTAGTACGAATGAAGAAATGTATCTTTCAGAGATTGCAGAATTGTCTGGTGTGTCAACTGCTTCGACGTTTCGGATTCTTAGGGAATTAGTAGATTTGCAGATTCTTGAAAAGAAAGAATGGAAGACTTCCAAGATTTATAGTTCTTTGAAAAACCCAAAAGTTGAATTTCTCAAAGGATTGTTTGCGGATGAATATGATGGCTTGCAAGATTTTGTCAAAGCCATGGAAGATGTCAAAGGGATATCACAGATCATACTTCATGGTAAGCAAACCAAAGGAAAAGCGAATGTTCTCTTGATTGGAAGACATATTGAAGTTGGTAAAGTTGATGTGATTACCAAGGCTATTGGGAAGAAAGGTTTTGATATTAGTTATCTGACCCTTGGAACTGAGCAATATACTCAAATGGCGAAAATGGGTCTATATTCTGAAGAAAAGAAAGTTCTTAAAGAATAAAACCGGCTAATATAAAACCCTCAAAAAGTTTTGTATTAGGGCACGGCACTTATTACGAGAATAGCTTTGCTCTCCTCGTGTGCCTCGTCTACGACAGGGCGCTAATACAAAAAACTAAGAGGGTTTCATATTAGCCAATAAAACCAAAAAGTTTATATCTGTGTACACATGCATATACGTCATGGGAACTAAAACTATTTCAATAATGGATGATGTATATGAAAAGCTTATCTCTTTAAAAAAATCTGATGAAAGTTTTTCTGACCAAATACGAAGATTAACTGAAAAAGGTAATATTATGGAACTTGCAGGTGCATGGAATGATTTAAACAAATCCGATGCTGAGAAAATGAAAGCAAAGTTATTAGAAAAAAGAAAAGATAGAAGCAGGTTAGACAATAATTAAAATGTTTTTAGATTCAACTTTTCTTATTGATTTTTTACGGGGAGAACCTAAAGCTATATCCCTTCTCACAAATAAGGATTCTTCATCACTTTATACTTCTGAAATTAATGTGTTTGAATTAATTGAAGGTGCTTATAGCATTAATTGGGATGTTCAAAAACATTTAGAAAAAGTTTATGCCCTCATAAATCGTTTAAATGTTCTCCCATTTGATCGTAAATGTGCACTTAAAGCTGGAGAAATTGCAGGAAAACTTGCAAGAGAAGGAAAGAAAATAGGTGAAACAGATTGCCTCATTGCGGGTGTTGCACTTGCTAATGGGATAACAACCTTAGTTACAGAAAATAAATTACATTTCTCAAGAATTTCAGACCTTGATATCATAGATTATTAAAGTTCTTAAAGAATGGCGCTGTCCAGAAAGTCACTATTTTGTATACTACCTGCAATAGGCACATTTTTTCTTTCTCTAGAAAAAATAGGAGTGCCGGCACGTAGTATACACTTTTAGGACTTTCTGGACAGCGCCTAAAGAATAAACAAATTATTTTTTTAAACATATTTTGTAAAAGGTATTTTAAAGGATAGGTGTTTTTGAGAGTTAATGACATATCTAAAAAATAATTGTAAGTATATTGCATTACTTATCAGTTTAATCAGTTGTTCAGATAAAGATAAAGAAGAATCTCACCAAGTACCACTTCAAGAAATAGTCATTCAAGAAGAAAAAACAGAAAATAATGAAAGGATCATACAAATTTCTAAGAACACACGATATTTAGAACAATATGATTCTGAAAGAAATATTGTTTATACTGCAAGAATGGTTGATGAGGGTAAAGGATATAAAACAACATTTTCTCATAGAATTAAATATAAAGATGGTCACGAAGTAGAACATGAATGGGATATTAATGGTGATGGAAAAATTGATGAATCTACATTAGTTGAATATGGCCCTCATTATATTACAAGAACTTTTATACGCAAAGGATTATACTGTCAGAGAGGATTTTGTGAGATTACTCCAACATCTTTAGATGAAATATTCCAGAAGAATGAATCCATTAAGAGATTAGATTTGATCCTTGACTCAAATAAAAAGAAAACCCCTTTAGATTTAATTTTAGAGAACAAACAACACAACTGACACTATAACCAACACAAATCCTAATACAAACGTACTATAAGAAATCTGTTCTCCTAAGCTTAATGTACCGAAATTGTTTAATTTCTGGTTCGCAGAATCCATTAATGCTTTAAAATCCATAAAAGAAGAAAAATAAAAGAAGTTTATAAAATTAACGATATCTATTCCTTTTTAGCTTCTTTTGCAGCTACAGGAGCTTCTATTAAAGAAACAGGTCCAACTTTTGTTACTTTCATGTTCACTTGACGGATAAGACTTGTGATTCGTTCTCCACATACGGTTCGTCTTTTTAATAATCCTTTCTGTTTACGATTATTTTTCTTTTTATTAAGGAATCGTTTCTTACCTGAAAATCCTACACCAGCACCAATCATAACTCTTTTACGATGATCTTGGATACCTTTTCTCATTGGGAATCCACATTTATCGGACCCACCCGTAAGTAAAAATTCATATCCAGCTAAGCCAAATGCATCTCCAGAAACTGTTTCTCCAAGATGTTTACCATGGAATACGTCTGCTTCAGGACTTTTAATTTCCTTTTGGACAGTTTTTCCTTCTTTTGTACCAATTACTAATTTTAGGTCTACCATATTTGTTTTTCTCCCCCGAGCCCAAAAAGTTTTCTTAAAACTTACCTTACAATGAGTGACTCAGCTAATTTATGTTTAATTTAGAAGGGATGTTTATAAATGTTTTGTGAATGTTTTAAAAATTTATAATTTACACCAGAATATGTTAAATCTTACACTAAAAAAAACTTAAGTATATAGGGATTGCTTATTGATCAAGGCCACCCAATTCTTCAATTAATACGCCATGTTGTTCCCTTAATACAACAAGTTCTTTCTTCTTGAATTCATTGATCTGATTCCGACTTGCATCCCACTCTAGTGGTTTTATCCTTCTTTCTAAATGAAAGAGTAGTTCCCTGATTTCTAGAATGCGTTCTTGTGTCATAAAGTAAGGGTATGAAGTGAATTATATAAACATTTGTACAGAAAAGGTAATAAATGAGTGATTCTCAAAGAAATCATGGAAGAAAAAATGCTTCTAAAAATATCGCTTGTTGCGATAATTGTTGGTTTTGGGTTCTTGTTTCTTTATAGCGAGGAGCTTGATTTGAAATCTATTGAGACTTTAGAGAATATCCCTAACGAAGAAACTGTGAAATTATCGGGAAAGATTGTGCAATTACGTGAAACAGAAAATGCGTATTTTTTGAAAGTTGAAGGGTCTAGAATTGAAACAACTGATGTTATATTATTCCCCGAGGAGAAATTGTTTCTTAAGGAGGGACAGTTTGTTGAGATTCTGGGAGATACTGAGGAGTATAAAGGAAAGAAGGAAGTGATTGCGAATAAGATTGTGGTGAAGTGAATCACAAATAACCTAATTTTCTTAAATATTTTGTGAGATCATTATATTCTTTATCCCTATCTAAAATACAAAGAATTTCTATATGAGGTTTATTGACTAAATATATAATTCTTTTTTCTTTACGGTTATCTTCAAACCTTATCCTAAATAAAAATAAGTCATATCCTTCAATTCTTTTAAAACGGAAAGGGTTAATTTTTAATAATCTTAATTTATTATCAATTATATTAGCTGCTTTATCACTTAAATCGTCAAGTTGCTCTAAAAAGAATAAAGAAGGTTTCAAAATATAATCCACAAGATCACTTCCTTTTAAGTTTCTTAAAAAGTTCTTCTTCTGTTCCAAAGAGATTATTATTCTTAGATAATTCTACCAATTTCTTTACAAGAAAAAGTTCTTCCTTTGAAATAATTGGTTTGTCAAAAAGTTTTTCTCTTAAAGATTCTTTGATTAATTCTTGAACATTTCCGAACCCGTGTTTATCAGCGTATTGACGTGATTGTTCTAATAACTCATCGGGCATTCTTAAATTGATTTGTGTGTTCATGGTATCTATAGATACCTTCATTATATAAATGTTTCGTATGAATTAAGCTCTATTCTATGTAAGCAGAGCCACTCACTTATTTACTGTTGCGATTGCACTGCTCGCCCACTTTACTTAATACACTGTCTGAAAAAGGAACTTTTAAATAAAACAAAAAAATCTTAAAAGAGATGATGCCAAAA
The DNA here is from genome assembly GCA_013204355.1 of Candidatus Woesearchaeota archaeon. GTDB lineage: Archaea > Nanobdellota > Nanobdellia > Woesearchaeales > GW2011-AR9 > 1-14-0-10-32-24. Next base: position 6,165 of record JABMOA010000058.1, read on the forward strand.
GGAATGTTGGAAAAAGTACAAAAAGATAAAGATGTTCTTGCAGTTGCATTATTTGGTTCTCTTGCGCGCCAAGAAATAAAATAATTATGCACTTACTTGTTGTGCATCTTCCATCTTTAATTCTTCAAATGCGTCTTCTAAATCTTCATGCGACCAACCAGTATTTTGATTTAGGATATCTTTGATATCTTGATCTGAAGTACCCATCCGTTGTTCTTTCCGAATCCATGCGACAAGATCTTTATGATTAAAGACGGTGTGTGTATGTTTCATCAACACTACAACGGTTAAAACAATTAAGATTAGCATGAAAAGACTTGAACCCATCCCTATAATCCATGCACTCCATGCATCCCAGAAACTTGGTTGTTGTAATTCTGGTTCAGGTTGTAGAGGTGGTGTGTAACCCGGATCATTTGAGATAAACCTACTTCCTTCAACCTCACAATTACGTTGTTCTGCGGGTTTTGTTACAGAGGTTCCACAAAAATGTTCATCGGTGCAAATTCTTGTTTGCGTTCCTGAACTACATTTCGTCCATGCAAAATCCCCATCAGTTGCACGACAAGACCAAGATTCATCACACGCTGCACATGATTGAACTTCTTCTTTATCTTTTTGTTGTTTCTTTGGATCGTATTTAATACGTGATTGTGTTAATTCATTATTACAATATGACCAATCAGTATATTCCCATTGTGTGATAGATCCTCCTCCACCACCGCCACCGCCGGATCCACCACTTGGTGTGGAAGCTGGAGTTGTGGTTGGTGTAGTTGTGGTAACACCACATTCAGAAGCAGCCCCTACACAGAATGTTGTGGTTGCAGAAGATTCACCTTGACATGCTGCATAAACTGTGTATGTTCCTATTTGAGAAGGCGTAAATTGAGTGGTGTATTTTTTCTCAGCATTTGTTTTTGTTTCATCAACAAACACATTAAAGCCACCTGCAAGAACTTGTGCAGTAACAGTTTGACCTGGTTGGGCAAGGCAAGTACCATCAATTGAAACTATTTTTCCAACATCAGTTTGCTTTGGTGCTGTCACTGTTGTTGCTAATGCTAAAGGCAATGCTACTAAAAGTACAATAAAAATTAAAAAAAGTTTATTGAATTGCATATTCCACACTCTTTTTATTTACAAGTGAATTTCCTGTGCCAGTACTTGGCCAATTACCCCATACGAATGCTTCTACGAAAAGTTGACCTTTCGCATCAGTCGGAATTTCATGTGTGAATTGGAAAGTTTCTTCACTACCAGCTTTAAGTGCACTCTTTGATTCATAGACAACAGATTTTACAGTGGTCCCATATTTCACTTGTACAATTAATAAGTGATCTTTTGTTAAAGCGTTTTTAGGTTTTACTTTAACATTAACTGTTAGTGTCTCTTTAGGGGCTTTGTCTACTTTTGTTTTCAAAACTTTTGCAGTTTTATCTGTTACAGTGATTGAAAGTTCATCTGTACTTACAACACAAGTAGCATCTGCAACTAATTTTCCATCGGTACATATCTTACCGCTTGCATCACATACACCACTTTTAACAGCGCCACAATCTTTTGCAACCGCAACACACGCACCACTGGTACATGTTGAACCTGCTGCACATTCGTGATATTCTAATGCTAGTGCATCTGCTGAACAATAACTTTCTACAAGATATGTTTTTCCAGCAACAACGGATATTCCTTTAGTA
>JABMOA010000059.1 GCA_013204355.1 Candidatus Woesearchaeota archaeon
AAAAAATGAAGAACTAGTGATGCAAGCGATTTATGGAATTAAAGGAGGTCTTAAGGATGAAGGAAGAAAGATATTGCAACAAGTTGCTAAAGATCTTGTTAAAGCTGGTGCCGAAATTATAATTGCGGGATGCACGGAAATCCCCTTAGTATTACAACAAAAAAATCTCAATTTTATCCTATTAGACCCTTCTAAAATTGTGGCAGAAAGCGCTATTGCCCTTGCATCAAGAGACAATATTATAGGACAAGAATCAATTCAAAAAACAAGCATTTTAGAAAAAGCATATAATTAAGAGGAGAGATAAAATGAAACTGGGATTGGTATTGGATGTAGTACAGGAAAAAGACAATTATATTTTTGCGCATGAAGTTATCCCGTTCTTAAGATATGCCCTTCCAAGAATAGAGGTTTATGTGGTACAACCAGAAGATTATAAAAATATAAATGGAACCATGCCAGTATACCATCTTAATGATAAATTAAGAAAAGATATAAACCCATTAGAGTTAGATGGAATTTATTTTGGCCATTTAGGACAAGCAATGGACCAACAAGATACCTCATTAACAAATACGCTTCCTGATCTTTGTAAATTATTTGAACAATTAAAACCTTACAGAGCAGAAGGATTAACGCTCCTTAATAGACCAGAAACAATGTTAAATTTTGTTTCAAAACGCTATATTCTCGATATGGCTAAAGAAACAGATATCCCATTTATAGAAAGTGAAGAAGTTAAATCATTAGATCACCTTCTTGAATTAAGCCAACGTCAAGAATTAATGTTAGTAAAACCCTTTATTTCAGAAAGATCTAATGGTACAATTGTATTAAATGGAAAGAGCAAAGAAGAACTTAGAAAACATTATGAAACATATTGTGGCAAAAAAATAAAAGTAGAAGGTGAAAGCCCCCTTTTTACAGAAGTAAAATCACAACAAGGTCTAATTGCTCAACCTTATTGTCCAGATTTTGTAAAAATTGGAGAAGTAAAAATAGGGATTATGGGTGGAGAAATCACACTTTCTAGAATCCATCAATTAGAAGAATCTACATTAGATATACCAATTGTTGCTGCTGGAAGAAAAGATGCAATTGTAAAGTTATCCCGTTATACACCTACATCTCAAGAAGCAGAATTAGCTATGCGTGTTTACGAAATTGTGAATAAACAGTTTCCAATTTACAATCTGCGCGTTGATTTGGCGAATGGAAAAGTGAGCGAAATTGAAGCATTAAATCCTTGTTTTCTCACAGATAGTGATGTTTTTAGCGATGAAGAAATTACACAACATCATGAAAGATTATTAAAGGGTTTTGGACAATACTAAATTAAAAATTAAGAATAAACTTGATTATATCTTTCTTTTGCATAAGACAATAAGTTCATTAATTTTTTATATCCCTCTAAAACATCATCTGCATTAAACATAATTGTTTTTTGGTTGACTTTCTTTTCATTGCAAGTTTCAGCTAGAAATGCATAATTAAACTCCACTTCAAATACTAAATTCTTTATTGGAAAAGAAATAAAACTAATATTTTCATGCTCCCTAATTGATTGCATAATACCTTCTTTAATTTTAAGTAAGGTTTCATCGATATCATAAGATTTTGCTAAATCCCAAAATAATGATTCTTTAGTTATCACTGAAATAATATTTTTGATGGGAAGCTCTTCTATCCCCTTATCCGTTCCAGAAATAAAAATAGTTTTTATTCCTAAAAATTTCGCAACCGCTGCATTTAATTCACCTTCACTAACTTCCACCCCATTTACCTTAACTTTAGATATCAAAACAGAAGAATAACTATGGGCAGTAAATGAATTATGACAAAGAGAACGACCATGATAACCTAATAAAATTAAGAAATCAACACCTTTATCAATTCCTTCAATCATACGTAACTCTTTTTTTTCAAGAAATTCTGCCTTGGGATGGAGTTTATCACGCAAAATATTGTGTCCAGACCCATGGCCATCCACCACATAAACTAATTCTGCCCCAGATAAGAAACATGCTTCAATGGCGATGTTAGTCTCTTTCGTTAATAAATCACAGGCATCAAAATAACAATTATCAGAAGTATTTTGTATTTGATTATAAGAATCAACCCCTGTAATGCCTTCCATGTCTGTAGAAATTAAGATTTTCATTATATTGTTATTAAAGAGAGAATTCTTTATATATTTAATTGATTTTAACATCATAAAATGAAACCTTACTTCCAAACAACATCATTTACAACAGCAGCAGCATCGCTACTTACAATATTAACATATCTTAATCCGGACATTAAGCATTCAAAATTACGTGAATTTGATATTTGGAGAAGTTCTGTGAACTTACCAACGAGAGCATCTTCTATCTATGCATTGGCTACCTATGCAAAGAAATGTGGGTTAGACCCAAAGGTTGTTGTGGAAAGTAAAGAGTATAAATTTCCTGATTACAGATTTTATAGATATACCAAGGACGATATCCTCCATGCTAGTTTTGCATCAACCATGCATCAAAACAAGGCAGAGAGAGAAAATATCCAAATTGAGGAACGAAGATTTACAATTGATGAAATTACAGAAGAATTAAAAGAAGGAAAAGTTATACTGTTACGATTAAATACGAAACCAATTTGGCATTCTAAAAGAAACACATCAAATTATATTGTTTTGCATGGATTTCAAGAAGAATTATATAATTTGATTGATCCTGCATTTGGTGCACTTTCTATTCCAAGAGAAACTTTACAAGAAGCATTTGATTCTTTAGAAACAAAAAAATATCGTGACCATAGAATGATTGTTTTTGGAAAATAAGATAAATTTTTTGTTTCTTTTTGATTTAACATCATAAAAAGTGATTCTAATGAAGAAAAAGGAGATATAATTTCTTGAATCCAAATTTAGAACTATAAAAAATAGATTATAGACGAAATATTTATAAATAAAACACTTACTAACTTGGTTGCAGACAAAGAGTTCTAAAATGCGGCAAGAATTAAGAATTGGACCTGAACAAGAATTTAATTTAGTAGACCATAATTTTATGGCTAGTGACACAGCTATGCAAGTACTTGATCATCCTGCAAATATTAAACCAAATGGAGATCCTTATTTTGTAAAGGAAGGAACAAATTCACAAATTGAACATAACTGGTTACCAACTTCACGTATCGATCAGTTATGTATTGAATTCTTAGATGCAAATAAAGCTGTAGAAAAAATGTTGCGATCATCTGAAGAAACAAAAGATATTAGAGTTATCCCTGCAACTGAAAATGGTGCAGGATTAGCAACGAGATCTAGCAGAGTTGCTCACCGCACTCCTATTTATGAAGCAATTTTTGGACCAGTTGAACATTTGATTAGAATTTCTGGAATCCATAATCATGTTGATAGGTGTCAATCATATAGGGTTGAACAATTTAACACTTTAGTAGCCATGGTGCCTGGGATTGCCCTTACCTCAAATTCACCAATTGATTATAGAAGAATAAACGGATTTAATGATTCAAGATATAATTTATTTGCAAATCCTCATACAGGATATTTCAAAAATTTACCTGAACGGTTAGATTACATTGACAAAATAGGAGAGTTACCTTTAATAAGCCAAAAACGTCATTCTGCATGGCGAGAAGCATATTACAAAGCCACAGGCAATACAATTCTTTTTGATGAAAATTTTTCAATAGAAAATACTGGATATCCTGACATTAGAAATAGACCAGATATTGGAGCAATAGGGACATTTGAAATTAGAAAGAATGATTCCACAACATTAGATATTCATTTAGGAAATACTGCCATGATTTTAGGCGTATGTAACAGGGTATGTAGCGGCATCAAAGTTGAACACACAGAAGTTGATGGTGATTATTATTTTAACAAAGAAGGAGAAGGACGTATCGTCCTTCCAACGAGAAATTATTTAGTAGATACATTAGTTAGACTTGGAGTACAAACTGGATTAGCATCAGATGAAGTAAATGATTATCTGACACAATTCTTAAATTTTGCGATGGATGGTCTTCCTGACCAAGAACAACACTACCTTGATCCGTTATATGCAATGGTAGACAATAGAAAAAATTTATCAACACAAATATTACAACATCTAAAGGATCATAAATATGAAACAAACAAAGAAGGAGAATATAGTTTAAAGGCGGTTCAAGAAGCAAATAGGTTTGTCTGGGAACGACAACAGCGTGCGATTGGACACTTCACAAAATATCATGATTATAAATAACAAAAATGTGTAGGATGTTAATTGGAGTGGGAGATGTACAAATAAATTTGCTTCTAGATTCAGCAATTAAAATGGCAAAGGATGAAAATTTAACACATGAATTAAATGAAGACCTTGGACCAGGGAGTTGGATGCATAGTGATGGGTGGGGAATTGCATATTTAGATGGAACCACATGGGTTGTTGAAAAATCTACGAAAGCAATTTTTCACGACCCAAAAGTGGATCAACTTAGAAATATAAAAACAAATCTTGCAATCATTCATGTTCGTAAGAAAATGGGAAGTAAAACTCATTATAAAAATACACATCCTTTCAAATTTAAACGGAAGGATTTAGGAGATTATGCGTTCTGCCATAATGGGTATATAGAAGAAGAAATTGAATATTGTCCAAGTTTCTCTCCTAAAGGTGAAACTGATTCCGAACAATTATTTTATGCAATCCTTAGTAAGATACAAGAAAAGAAACCAGTAGAGAGTATGAGGGAAACATTAGAACGATATAATAAGTGTACAGGAACAAATGTGATTCTTGCAACAAAAGAAACCTCTTTTATTGGAACAAGAGATAATAAATTCCCAAGATATTATAATATGAAAATTGCAAAAACTGATAATTTTATTTTAGTTAGCTCTGAAGTGTTATCTGAATTTAAAGATTTAGAATGGCAAAATATAGAACTTGGAGATATTATTTCTATTAATAATGAAACGTTGACATTTCAAGTTGATAAAAAACCAATTATTTCAATTGATGAATAACTACCGAACAACATCAAATCCTTTTAATTTCAAAATTTTTTCTACAGAATCGTCAATTTGATCTTCATCAATCACATCACGAATAACTGCTTCTTTAATCACTTGTATCATCCTATAGACTTCATTGGGATCTCTATCAAAATTTAAGATTATGTCGTTACCTGCTTTAAATACACCAATATACATGTCATCAATAGAAGGATAAAAACTTTTGAGGCCAAGCATGTGAATTTCATCTGAGACAATGACAACATCTGGATAATGATCTTTAATATTCTGAATCACTGTTGGAGAAACTACGGAAGGAAGACCTTTAGAATCAACTGCTCCTGTTGTGATTAAATGTGATACCATCACAGTTTTTGCATCTCCTCGTTCAAGGAGATAATGATAGGGAAAAATATCTTGTTCGCTAATTTCTGCATTTACAATATTTTTGTGAGGATCTTTCACGACAAGAGTTTTACCTGGATAATGTTTAATGTTTCCAAGAACTCCCTGCGCTTGTAATCCTAAAATATAGGACTCTGCTAATTCTGAAATTTTTGTTTCATCTCCTGGGAAAGATCTGCATTTCCAAATCTGATCATCTAAATCTACAACAGGTGCAAAATTAAAGTTGACCCCAAGTTCTTTTAGATAAGCCCCTTCAAAAAACCCTTTCTCAAATGCACCTCCTAGCTTATTTATTTCTGCATTAGTTGTAAAATTTTTAAATTTTGAAAATGGATTGAAACAGCCTTCCACATCTGCTGTTACAAAAAACGGAATGGGCATACCGTGTTGGAAATCAATGATTGTATTATTAATGATATGTTCTGTAGGAAGTGCATAAATATGGATACCTCCAACTTGCATATTTTTCCAAGGAACAATTAATTTTCTATCTCCAATTACAACAACCATTTGCGCGATTTTCTGTTCTAGAGACATAGAATCTAAATCTATGGAGTTTCCTATAATCCTTAATGAGGGTTGTTCAGGAATTAACCACCCAAGAGATTGTGCAACATTTATTACAACTAATATTAAAGTGAAGATTAGGAGAACTACAAATATACGTTCTGTTTTCGTCCACCTCTTTTTTTTGTGTGTCATGTTATTAATATTATATTTATGAACAACATTTTAAGATTTATATATATTACCAATATACTTGTTGTTGACAGTAATTGAATGCTTTATTATTTAACCAGTATCTTGCTGGACTATTTTCTGTTTGACATACGCGTGTTACACCAAGATCTGCAGGAGGAATTTCACGCGAACAGGATAATTGTTTACGTGATTCTAGACAACATCTATCTAAATCTGCCCATGGTGTAAATTCATCTCCAACATTTACTAAACACACCGCATCTGTTGGAATTTCCGTAAATGTGGCTTTTCCTAATGAGGGAATACCTATATTAAATAAATTTAAGAATAATAAAATTGCGATAAATGCAAGTGAAACATTAATGATTGCAAGCTGTCTATCTGAAACCATAACCTCATAAAACGAAAAACTATATATAAAACTACCGTTATCATGTATAAAATGGACATAATTATCTATACAATTGTTGCTTGCCCTTGGTGTGATAAGTTAAGGGACTGGCTAAAAAAGAAAAATTTAGCATTTAAGGAGTTTGATTTAAAGGAAAGCCCTTCTGCAAGAGATGACATGTTAGAAAAATCAAACCAGTTAGCAACACCAGTCACAGACATTGATGGTGAAATCATTGTTGGATTTGATGTAGAACATTTAGAAATTGCAATTGAAAAGGCTAAAGCGAAAGAATTTATTCAACAATAATTTTTCCTATTCTTCCAATAACCACAGAATCTACATAGACAAATGTCCCTTTGCTGTTAAAATCCCATGTGAATGTTTGATCTTGTTCTAACATAGGACTTCGCATATTTGATAATGATCTTACTCCATACACAAGAGATTTTGTTTGTGGCCTTTTGTTAATCCATTGCACTGTTTCCCCTTGATGGATGTTCAACGTTTGGGGTTTGAATCCTTCGTGTGTGATTAAAATTGTTTTTGTTGTTTGTGGTTTTTCTATTAAAGGAAGAATTTCTTTTTGTTCAGTTATTAGTTCTGAAACTAAAGGTTGAATTTCAGTAATTATATCTCTTTGCTCAATAATTTTGGTTGGGCGTTTTGATAGATCTATGAGTCCATGCGTATTTACATTAAATTGAGGAATAAATTGAATCTTAGGAATTTGTGGAGTCATTGAGAACACTAGTTTGTTAGAATAAATATTCGGGTTAAATGGTGCAAAGAATAATGAACTCGCTGAGACGATTTGACTCGTCATCAGTAGAACTATGAATAATACAATTATCTTTTTCAACATCTTCACCTAATCATTGTTAATTGATGTTGTTCCGATATGTCATAATCATATGTGAAATCAACACTCAATGTTGTTTCATAGGAGCGTTGGTCATTTAAGAATGTTTTGCATACAACTTTTGTTTGTTGTTGCTTGGATTTTAATTCTACTCTACGTTTGTCAATAAGATGTTTTCCTACAAATTCACAGGTGATTGGTTTTCCACCTAATTTTCCGGTACCAAGATTAATAAAGCCAACTTTACCATTTCCCCTATTAGAAAGGTCTACACGGAATTCTACACTTGCACCTGTTCCAGAAGGAAAGACAATTTGTTCCATGTTTGTTACAGCTAAAGGTGCGCCTTGGCCACCGTAAGAAGAACGTTCTTTTCTCTTACATCCTGAATCATAAGTATCGTAAAGATTAGGGTTAATACAAATGGTATCTGTAAAATCTAAAGAAGAGTCGTAATGAATTTGAAGAAAATAAGGATTGTTATATTGTACAGAGTTTTGAAATAATTCATATGCTTCACCATCAAATTCAAAGAATTGTTTGTCTCCTCCCGGAATGAGAAGAGACCTTCCTTTCAATTCTTGAAATTCTTGATAATTAGGTTGCAATTTAAAATAGGAACCATCTAACCCCACTAAAATGATACGTCCGTTTAGTGCATCATATGCTTGTTGATTTTCAATTCCTAAAATCAATTTAAAATTAGACCCAGGATAAAGTTTATCGGGAGGTGCATTGTCTAAGAATGATGTTTTCAATTGCCCCGTTCCTTGTTTGAAGTTGTAGGTTGTTGATTGATTTCCAGGACCTGAACCACAACCTATAAGGAAGATTGCAATTGTTAGTATGAGTAGTATTTTTTTCATTGTTTTATGGTTAAAGTTTTTTTTGCTGTTAATTGGTAATCGTAGGTAAATTCTGCAATAAAGGTTTTTGGCACCCATGGTTGATTAGAGAATTCTTGAGGATCTTTCAATTCTAAAGGTATACCTGTAATGGAACAGACAGGAAGCGCAATTGTTCGTTGTTCCAATTGTTTTACCGTAAATTGGTTTTCTGTTGGACCTTGTCTACAATTTTCGTTATCTGTTGTAAAACCTTCCAGATTAATGTTATAACTTTTAATTGCAGATATTTTTCCTGAACCTATATTTTGAATATTTGAACGAAGTAAAATATTTTTATAAATTGAATCTTCAATAATAATATTTTCTTTGGTATGACCTAAATCAAAATTAATTCTTGCTAAGTCCGCAGGCGATTTTGATTTCCCATCACGAATTTTTTGTGTGATTTGTGTTTTCTTTAATTCTTCAATTTCTTTAACAGATTTATTTCCGATGAATGCCCGTTCCAAACGAGCTTTTGAGTTTAAATCTTTCAAAGTTGCAATGATTTCAAAATCGTAACGTTCACCTTCAAGGGCTACACTAGGTTCACAATCAAAAGAGTTTTCGTATTCTCCGTCTATTTGAATTTTGTCATCAACACCCCTTATTTTTCCATCAACGTTTTTATAACTTCCTTTGCTTATGAATTTGCATATAACATCAATTTCTAATTTTTGATTCCGTGGGTTATCCAATTTAAAATCGGTCGTAATGGAATATGCCCCAGGACTATAAAATTGCGAGATTGATTTTGTATCAATTGTTAAGGTTGCACGTGTAGGTTTATCAATATTAGGGTCAATGTCTCCTGAAACGGAGTATGCTTGGTCTTTTTGTTTTTCTTGTTCTTGTTTGATACAATCATTAAATTCATTTGATCCTTCCTTGATGTCTTTGTTTAGACAAGTACTCTTGATTACCGAAGATTCTTGACGTTTTTTCACACATCCTGAAATATCACCTGTAAAACCTTCAGACCAAGAACACACAAAATTAGAATATGCAGGATTTTCTGCATCTGGTAATTGAGATTCAATTTGTTTTTGTGCATCAATTAATTCTTGTGGTCCAGGTAATGCTGATTCTGCAGTGCTATAAGCATCTGGTACTACACCAAATGTTAAGATTGAAATAATGTAAATGATTGCGACAAATTTTGAAATTGTAATTAAGAAATTTTCTTTTTTTGTTGCAAAAATTCCTAAGATCGCCCACCAAGGCGTAAATAAGACTAAATTTTTAACAAGCGGGTTTAGGGTGATGAAAAATGTTTTTTGAAGTAATGCAATCAAACCTAAGTTCAAAAAGAAAAATAATACAGGAACTAAACCAATTAATTCTCCTGATGAACCACCTGCAAAACTTCCTTTTTTTGATAGTTTACTATATAATCCATGCACAACCATGCCAATAAATAACGCAGGTGCCATTGCATAAAATAAAATATCTGGATTCATAGAAGCGCCGTAGAAGATATACCATACCCAAAATAATGTTGTTAATACGATTCCTCTTGCTTTGAAGATAAAGATGGACGAATAGAACATGAAGATTGTCCCTATTAAAATTGTTAAGGTTGTATTGTTTACAAACCCTTGAAAGAAAAATGTTACAAGACCACCGATAAATAAGATGAATCCAGGATCGCCAATTGCATTTACAACTTGACCACCTGCTGCTGCACCTGCACCCCAGACAGCTCCTTTGACTGCGCCACCTGCAGAAGATGCTGCACTTCCTAAACCGGATGCACCTGAAGCTGCTTTTGCACCCGCGGAACCTGCTTTCGTTGCTAGTTGTCCTGCTATTGCTCCAATTCCTGGTTTAGCCATCTATATACCTCAGTGTAGAATAAATGTTTATGCTTAATAAATATATCTAAAAAATAGAAAAGAAAAAAAAAGAAATTAATTGATTTTTGCTGCTACATGACATTCATCACCTGTAAAACTAGTTACAAGTAATTATTTTTTCCCGTTGTGCCAAGTCATGAATAAATACAAAACTCAACAGAATGTTCGCCACCTGCATAAGATTGATACAACACTTGTGAAACAGATATTTGTTTGCCATCACCTAAACTATAAGTATCACCAGATTGTAATTTATTAGTTAGTTCATCATTCACTTGAAATTTAGCATAAACATTATCAATATAGATAGCATTTACATCATAGATTTTATCTCCATTACTCACCTTGGTACTACCACCTTCAAGTACATATCCACATCCTGGAAGCATAGCATCACTAATACAAAACTCAACAGAATGTTCGCCACCTGCAAAACTTTGATAAGTTATTTGTGAAACAGATATTTGTTTGCCATCACCTAAACTATAATAACCACCATTTTGTATTTTATTAGTTACTTTGCCATTAACAATGAATTTAACAGAAACCTTATCAATATATATTGCATCTACATCATAGATTTTATCTCCATTACTTCCCTTGATACTATCACCTACAAGTAATTTACTACAACCAAATTCAGGTAGTTTCTGCACGCCACAACCATATTGGGTTACAATTTCTCCTTTCGGTGAATTTGGACAAGTATCTGGCTGATTGTTCAAAACACCATCATTATCATCATCACCCATACAAAAATTATAACCTTTGTTAAGATTATCAATACAAGAAGGATTTTTGACAGTTACATCACAATCATTAACTGTATTACATTTTTGAAGTTCTAAAGATTTTTTACAAGCACCATCTTTACATCCATTTTCACATTTATAATTTGTTGCAACTGGTTGTGTTCCATAACAGGTTACTTCTTCCACGGTGTTTGCATCTACACAAGAATCTGGATATGAAGCTGCGACGTCACCAGAAGCGTAATGTGATTCTACAACGCCTTTAACCATAATATCATCGCCATCGGAATCTGTACAATAAGGTCCGCTTTGTTTATCTTCTTTACAATCACCTTCATCCCATCCGCATGCTTCCGTATAACAATTTATTTTTGGATCATAGGAACCAGGAGAACCATCATCACACCAATTATCACCTAACCAATTTGGGTAAGGACACGTAACTTCACATTCGGAAGTAAATCCTTGACCTGCAAGATTTGCTTCACCTTTTGCTGTTTCTTTATCAACATCAACGGGTTTGTCAGAAACTTCACCACATCCAGCTAGAATAAACATAACTGCAATAACACTAACAATTAAAACATATTTTTTCATAATTAAACACCTCTATTACAATGTGTAATAGAAATATCTTTTTTAAATATGTGTT
>JABMOA010000005.1 GCA_013204355.1 Candidatus Woesearchaeota archaeon
CCATGGAGATAATCCTGTTATAAGAGAGATGCTTGATAAATTTCGCAATTCAAAATAATATTAATTTCTATCAACCAAAGATTTAAATAAATAGAAATGAAATGTTGTAAACATGAGTACAGAAATAACATTACAATTAACAGATAAGATTCTTCTTAAAGCAAAAGAATATGCCGAAAAAAAAGGTTTTGATAGTGTCCAAAATTTGATTAAAGAATTACTCCGAGAAACATTATTTAATGATGATAAAATAAGTGGTCTTTATACCGCTTTAGCTTCTGAGAAAACTCTTGGAAAACATTGGTTAGTCAAGGAGGAGGATGAAGCATGGGAATATTTACAAAAAGAGAAATAGTTCTTTATCCTTTTCCTTATACAGATTTATCTCAGAGAAAATTACGTCCTTGTCTTGTGATATCCGATATTATGGGGCAAGATTTAATATTATGCCAAATTACCTCTCAAAAAACCCCTAAAGATACTTATGCAATTTCTTTAACAAAAGAAGATACAGCAAAAGGATATTTACATATTGATAGTTATGTAAGATCAAATATGCTTTTTACAGCAAGTAGCGCACAATTACAAGGAAAAATATGTGATATTTCGGAAGATAAATACAATGAAGTTATCCATAAAATTATTGAAATTATCACTCTTTAAATAAATTATTTTCAAAAATGTAATCTCTCGCAGAAACATTTATAAAAGCTACCTTTCATTTACTGGTATTATGGAAGAAGTCCAGACGAAGTCTCAGAAGGTAAAAAGATTCATAAAAGAAGTGCAACGTGTCTTAAGAATCACTAAAAAACCTAATAAAACTGAATTCACAAGTATCGTGAAGGTTACTGGCTTAGGTCTCATAATCATTGGATCAATTGGATTTTTGATCTTTGTCTTAAAGCAGGTATTATTTTAAAATGGAAACAGAAACTCATTTATTTGGTGTACGAACAGCAGCTAATCGTGAAGATCAAGTTGTAGATTACTTAATTTCAAAGTTAGAGCGAAAACCAGGTGGGATTTTAGCTGTAATTAGACCACATGGTATGCGTGGCTATATATTTATTGAAGCAATTTCTAAAGGAGACGCAGAATCAGGATTAATGGGTGTTCCATATGCAAGAGGTGTCTTAGCACATGAAATTCCTTATCCAGAAATTGAACATATGCTTGAGCAAGTTAAGGTTGAAATGAATATCCATAAGAATGATATTGTAGAAATCATTTCTGGCCCTTTCAAACGTGAAAATGCGAAAGTAATGAGAATCAATAAGCAGAAAGAAGAGATCGTTGTAGAGCTCTTAGAATCAGCTGTTCCTATCCCTATTACAGTTAAGATGGATGCAGTTAAAGTAGTGCGTAGAGAAGACGACAGCGACGACGAGTAATTCTTTTATTTTTTAACTTTATTCTTTATTAACATTTTAATTAGATTTATAAACCCTTAAATATTACTAATAAAAAAAAGAGGTACGAGAAATTCAATATTAATTTAAATTTCTGGACCTTTTTTTTGAAATAAAAAAAAGAGGTGTTTATTATGGATTGTAATAATGGGGCTCTGTAGAATTGCCAAATAATATTTTATTAGGTATAAGGCAATTCTTATTGATCTTTCAATGTTATATGCTAAAATTTTGAATAGTAATTCAATCTTCTGTGTTTTAAAATTTCTGGCTCTAAGCTTAGAGCCATATTTTCTCTTCAACGAAGAGAAAATTGATTCAGTTATTTCTCTTTGAGTATATAATCCATGTTCAAATTCTCTTTTAGCTTTCTTACGATGTTCTCCTTTTGTTCTATGACTGGGTAAATTCATATGCTTAAGAGAAATTAAGCTTTGTTTTCCAGCTAGGAAAACAGCTTTATGATTCGTTTCCGAATCATATCCTTTGTCAGCAACAAAGTAATCAAAGTCAAGATGTTTGACTTTGTTCCACATTGGAAGAAAATCAGAACAATCATGTCTTCTTTTCTTTCTGATTTTTGTAGTCAGAATTATTTTGTTGTGTAAATCGCTTAATGCATTGAGATTTACAAACCCCTTTACTGGTTTTTCTCTATCAATTCTTTTACAATAATGTGCAGAAGCATGGTCTAATTCCATCCCTGTGCTATCAGCACCAAAAAACGTTCCACGTTCTTTGAAGAGATGCTGAGTTAAAAAAATAAGCTTGTTAATGATTTTAGCTTGCAATCTTTGAGCGAATTTTTGTAGTGTTGTGAAATGAGGAATCTTTTTTAAGCCAATGTATTGTGGCATTTTTGAGTCATACAATGACTCAATGAACATTCTATAACCATAATTAGAATGTTCTTTTGCTACAAGCAAAAACAAATGTTGTTGATTGTTGTATGTTTTCTTCTGAACATAGCGAAAATACTGTGGTATTTCCGCTTGAGCGCATAAACGCTCAACAATAATAGAAAACTTTTTGAACTTCCTCTGTATTATCTTATTCATAAATAGCACCTCTTTTTGTCTTTCCTAATTCAAAAAGAAAGTAAGGTGCTATTTATACCTTATTTATAAAGCAATTCTACAGAGCCCTA
>JABMOA010000006.1 GCA_013204355.1 Candidatus Woesearchaeota archaeon
AGCTTGTTTCCTTCGGGATATCCCGGTTCAAATCCGGGCGCTGGCGCTTTTTTTCGTTAATTTTATATAACCTCTAACTCTCAGATCACAATGCCTAAAAATCACGTTAAAATAAATCTAATATTGTCAATTATAGTATTACTAGGAATTCTGTTTGTGAATCCTTTGCGTGACCAAGCTGTATCAGTAATTATGCTACTTTCGTTTGTAGTATTAATGATCTCTCTAAAAAAGAAAGAATGGCAAGATGTGATTATCTCTCTAATAACATTACTTTCATTTGGCGTTGCAAAACTAATGTTTGATGTTGATCAACCAATACTTGCTTTGAGGACTGCGGCAATTCTTGCATTTCTATTCTTGAATTATGTATTATTGATAGGTCCGTGGAGCAGGTTTAGCAAAAAGTTTTTACCCTTATATGAATTTAGAAGGCATTTTGGTGTTGCAGCGTTATTACTTGGTTCCGTGCATGCTGCACTTGTCTATGCACATTATTTTACATTTTCATTTATCGCAATCCTTGAAACCGGATTTACATTTTATGGGTTACTGGCCCTTCTAATTATGTTCTGGTTAGGGGTTACAAGTTTGGATTATCTTCAGAAACATGTTAAACCATTACAGTGGAGTATTTTGCATACTATATTATTTTTAGTGTTTGTGTGGCTAAGTTATTCATTTTATCAGTTCAATCCTAAAACACTGCATCTTGTTGCGTTAGGATTATTTGGTTTATTTTGGATTTCTGTTGCACCATATAGCCTTGCAAAACGATTTATCACACAATGGGTGTTTGGATGGAAGCAGTTACATGTGCTTGTTCATGTTGCCTATTGGTCTATTGTATTACATGTTGCACTTGGTGTGATTGAAGTTCAGGCTACATGGTTGCAGATTTTATTTTGGGGATTAGTAGCGTTTGTCTTAGGGTCACATCTTGTTGGAATTTGGATGTTGCTTAAGAAAGATCATAAAAAATATGAAACGATTATGAAAGATGATAAAAGATTTACTTTGGTTGGAGAATCTAAAGATTTTAAAGAGAATGTTGGACAAAAGTTTGTTGTAAATGATATTCCGATCGCTATTTTTAAATATCAGAACAAATTTCTTGCATACAGTAATATCTGTGCTCATCAAAAAGGTCCATTGTCTGAAGGAAAAATAGTGAATGGATATTTAGAATGCCCATGGCACAAATTTCAATATTCAGTTAAAGATGGATGTGGGCCAGAAGGATACGATGATGCTGTACCATTTTATGAGGTAATTGAGAAAGAGGACAAGGTATATGTTTATATAAATCCTGAACTAAAAGATAAATGTCCACGGAGAAAGAATGATCCTAGATGAAAAAAAGATTCCTGAACAAAAACATGCAAAGGAAGAAAAGAAGAAAAAGAAGCAAAATCCATTAGATCATTATCTAGATGAATTGGAAGGTTATGATGAAGGTTGTACACCGAATGATTTGATGTCTTCAGGAGAATAAGATGGAAGAATTTATTATAAGAAAATTTAAGGTGACGTGTTGCAAGTCTTATTTAACACCTAAGGGAAGATGTTATACCTGTCCTGAACGACAGGAGTGGAAGGACCCTGATGAAGAGGAAACCTTTTTATAACTTCTAAGTTTCATTATTTTATGAAAATTATATATTGGAACCGCACAGAGGTGACAAGATAAAATGAAAATTATTAGTTGGAATGTCAATGGCATCAGAGCATGTGTTAAGAAAGGATTCCTAGATTTTGTTGAAAAAGAAAAACCTGACATCATTTGTTTACAAGAAACAAAAGCACATCCAGATCAAGTTGATGATATGTTACATGATTACCCCCACCATTTCTGGAATGCTGCGGAAAAAAAAGGTTATTCTGGAACTGCAATTTTTTCTAAGGTTAAACCTATCTCAGTCTTATATGGTGATAAACCAATGGATGATGATCAAGGTCGTGTGATCGCAGTTGAGTTTAGTGATTATTATCTTGTGACTGTATATACACCTAATTCTAAACGTGGTTTAGTTGGGTTAGATAGAAGAGCGAAATGGGATAAGGAGTTTCATAAATTTTTAATGGATTTGGAAAAGAAGAAGCCAGTCATTTTCTGTGGTGATTTGAATGTAGCACATACTGAAATTGACCTTGCAAATCCAAAATCAAATTATAATAAGAATGCTGGATACACACAAAAAGAAATTGATGGGTTAGATAGATATATTGAATCTGGATTTATTGATAGCTTTCGGGAATTTAATAAGGAACCACAAAATTACACGTGGTGGAGTTATATGTTTCATGCAAGAGATAAGGACATTGGTTGGCGAATTGATTATTTCATGGTTTCTAAGAAATTGAAAAGTAGATTGAAGGATGCATTTATTCTGAAGGATGTGATGGGTTCTGATCATTGTCCTGTAGGAATTCTTCTAAAATAGAACCCCCTTTTACTGGATACAAATTATAATCTGGAGCACAATGTAATTTCATAATTTCAAATAAATCAAAAGGAACATCTTCACTGAGAATTGTGATGTTATTTCTATATGCATCATTCCTTAATCCTTGAAGAACAAGACCTTGCATAACCCTGTTTCCTTTTTCATCAAAGATTAGGTATGTTGGTTTTAATCCGTCTTGTTTATATTGAAGGAGATAATGTGTCATAGATAGTTATAAGATGGGTGTTTTAAAAAACTTCTGAAAAATAGTACGTAATATTTATAATAAATAGTATCTAAAATATGTTTATGAACAAAATTCAATCTTTAGCTGTAACGGTTGCATTATTATTCAATGTGGGTTGTACTACTTCTTTAGATTCTTATAGGAAAGAAACTGGTTACGAAAAACCTCATACGGTTGAAGGATATCATCATTTTGCTGGTTGGTGTAAAAAGACTGGCAGAATTGAAGATCAAATCTGGGCACATCAAGAAGCAGTGAGAAAATTACCGAATGGGAGTGAAGCAGAAATTACTGAAAGAATTGAATTAGGACAAAGTTACTTGACTTTACTAAAAGATTTTCAATTAAATATCAGCACAAACAGATATTCTTCTGATGTTAAAGATACTTGGATTAAAGCAAGAAATAAGTGTGTTGAAGCAAAAGAAAATTCTAATTTAATCCCGCCAAAAGAAATTCGGTTTTATGGAACACGAGAAGAGATAGATTATTTATGTGATAAATTTAATCATCAAAAAACATTTAGAGATTTCCAGACTTTTTAGACCATAGTTCTTTCATCATTTCTTTTGCACGTTTGGGGTCATGAGCTGTAATGATATCAAGATTCATACGTGCAATTTTCATACTTTCATGACAATCAGTATCACAAGGAAAATGAGAAATTAAAACACTATCCTTGTCTCGTTTAGAGAGATTTGTCCATGGATTTGTAGGTTGTTTTTGAAGATCTGTATATATGTCTGAAAAATGTTTTGTGAAATATTCCACACAACATTTTGGGTATCCCAAGACTTTTCCTAACTCTCCAGAATTATTCATCATTTCATGATATGCTGCAAGCCATGATTTTTCTTCATCTTTAGAAATATACACAAAGAACATACCAGGACGTTTATCTGTTTCAGGAATACGAATACCCTTATTGGAATAGGAAGAATCATCTGCAAGAATTACTTTAAATCGTGATTTGACAAGGTAAAGATGATGTTTTTTGCAATATGATTCTACTTGTGGTAATTCATGATCATAGAATCCTTGTCTCACAACTTTTTTTGCCCCATCTTGAAGAAATAATATTTCTTGTGCTTTTGTTTTAGATCCAAATATAAGGGAGAGTTTTTTAATCATACAATACGAAAGTTTATTAATTATAAAATGATTTCTATTCTTATGACTTTACTTATTAAAGATAAAAAAATGGATGATGTTGATCGGTTTCAATTAATTTTATCATATTTTATGCAATTGATAGTGATTGTTGGAATTTTTATTTTTGCTGTTAGAAGCAATTGGATTAATATGGTTGCTTGTCTTGGAATTTTATTTCTTACATTTCTTCCTGCAATTGTAAGAAGAAGATATCATGTGTATTTCCCTCTTGAAATTGATTTTGTTGTAATTGGATTTATTTTTGCAGCTATTTTTCTGGGAGAAATCCATGGATATTATACAAGATTTTGGTGGTGGGATAGTGTACTTCACATGGGTTCCGGTTTATTATTGGGGTTAACAGGTTTTCTTTTGATATATATTCTTAATGAGGAAAAAAAAGTTCATGTGAAAATGAAACCAGGATTCGTCGCATTATTTGCGTTTGCATTCGCTGTGATGATGGGCGGGATCTGGGAAATCTTTGAATTTAGTATGGATGGTTTCTTTGGATTAAACATGCAGAAATCAGGATTAATTGATACGATGTGGGATTTAATTGTCGATACGGCCGGTGCTTTAGTAATTGCATTGTTAGGTTATTTCTATTTGAAGAAAGGAAATTCGTTTATTTTTGATAGAATCGTTCACAGGTTTGTAAAAAGGAATCCTCAGTTATTTAAGATGAAGATAAAAAAGAAAAAGTAGATTCTTTAAAAAATGAACAAAAATAACTAAAACATTTTTAAAATAAAGAATAAAAATGAACTAAATGTTATGTTCAATAGATTTGCTCCCCACACCACAAGGTTATAAAATTGTTGAAATAAATGGTATTAGTTCTGGGATGAAAGGATTTTGTGAGGTTTATGGAGATAATAGAGTACAAGAAAAAATATTCTCAATGTTAAGAGAAAGATATGGCACACTCTCAATGAATTTGGGTTATAGTTCTTGGCTAGAGTTAGAAGAGAAAAGAGCAGAGTATGCCTTAGATCATCCCTTCAAACATCGGTTAGAGAATTTATTCTCAATAATGTCACATAAAACTGGAATTACAAAGAAATTACATCATTATAGTTATTCAAAACAACCCTATGTTAATTCTGATAAAGCATTAAATTCATGGGAATTTCAAAATGCTCCAAAAAATGAACCAATTGAGCTTCCATTTGAACATTATATCTGGCAAGATTCGTATATTATGAATTATGTTAATTCACGAGAAAAACATCCTAATGTTAATCCATTTTTTTTGGAAGAAATTTTAAATAACAAATTTTTAACATATAGGTTACTTAAGGATTCTACAATTAAAGATTATTTAATTCCAAGTGCACTTACAGGTTTAGGGTTTTCATATGGAAAAGACATTAATTCTGTTTTGGAAAATGGTGAACAAGATTTTGTAATCAAACCGATACGAGGGATTCAAGGGATTGGTGTTGAATTTGTAAAAAGAGAGAGAGTTGAGTACGAGAGAAGTTTAGAAGGATCAATGGCTTCTTTAAAATATTCACTATTTGATTTAGTGAAAGAGAACTTACTTAAACAGATTATAGATTTTGATAAAGAAATACCATATGTTGAAGACATGGTAGACAAGGGAGATTTACGGTTTGGGAATTCTCTTGCAATTATCCAACCATTTTTAGATACAAGAACAAACATTGATGGAGAAGATTATTTTCAATCAATTAGAGCAATTGTGTGTAATGGAGAATTTGTTGATGCATATACGCGTTATAGTAAAAATCCATGTGTAAATTTATCACAAGATGCTAAAGCACGATTATTTGAAGGTGATATAGCACAAATCTGTGAAGATGTTGTTGAAACGCTATGTGAGTCTCTAACTGAGCAAATAAGAAAAGAAATAGAAAATTCTAATTTTAAAGATACTGATTTGCAATTATGGAAAGAATATGTTGAAGAAAGAGGAAGAACATCTCGTGAAGAGAGAGTTTCTCGCGTTATGAGGGATGGAATTAATGAGTTTATTAAAATGTTATATTTTCAAAAATGAGATTATCAAAAATCTAATCCCAAACAATCAAAATCATACTCATCCTCAGGCTACTTACATATATTCCATAATGGATTTACGTTGGGGCTCATCATTGGATCTTGAGAGATTAGAGCGGACCTGGGAGGACATTCAGAAAAACTCTGCTTTTCTAATGCGAAAGCGTAGCTTCTCGTTCGAACCCCCGATCTATTCCTTACTTCCCATAATTGAGTAGGAGGGAATCGCCTTTTCTGGTCAATTAATGATATCCAGGCTGGGCCACAGGTCCACAATGATGAAAAAAGGGAGGTTCTTATTTATAGTTTGTGGGTAAAGATTTAAAAATGGAAATATAAACTAATCCTACATGAAATTATACAGAGGCATGAGTGATGTAGAATTATCTGATTGGGTTGAAAATGAAAGATCAATTCCAAAAGAAAAATATTTTACCTGTTGTCCAGAAGAAGCAATTGGTTTAGGAAAATTCTATTTGAGAAGTGGAAATTTAATTATTCTTCAAGTTCAAGCAGATGATTATTTTACTGCATTTCATAATACTGATTCAAAAGGAGCAGGATATTGGTATGAAAATAAAAATAAAATATCTTTGGATGAAATTATCTTTGATATTCTCACCCCAAAAGAAGCTATGGCTTATAACGTTCCATTGTCCGTGGGAAAGGGATCGCATCTTTAATTGAATCTAATCCACAAATCCATTTGATTACACGTTCTACACCTAAACCAAAACCACCGTGTGGAACACTTCCGTATCTCCGTGTGTCAAGATAAAATTCGTATTCTTCTGGTTTCTCGCCATCAGCAATAAGACGTTGTTTAACTTTTTCAATATCATGTTCCCTATGAGACCCACCAATAATTTCGCCATGTCCTTCTGGTGCTAAGAAATCACATCCTTGCACAACTTTTGGATCCTTAGGGTCTTCAGTCATGTAGAATGCTTTTACTGCTTTTGGATAATGTGTTACGATTATTGGAACATCATATAATAATGTTAATTTTTCTTCTTCAATTGTTCTAAGATCTTTACCCCAAGGTACATCCATTTCACATTTATCTTTCAGAATCTTAAGTGCTTCTGTATATGTCATTCGTATAAATGGTTTTTTCACAGTTGGTTCAAGAAGTTTCCAATCTCGTTCAATTGTTTCTAATTCTGGTTTGTGTTTTTCTAATACTACTTTGACTACATGTTTTAGTAATGCTTCTCCGTGATCTTGAATATCTTTAAAGTCAGCCCACGCCATTTCCATTTCTGCATGCCAGTATTCTGTTAAATGTCTACTTGTTTTTGATTTTTCTGCACGGAAAGATGGTGAGATCGTATAAATTTTTTCTAATCCAAAAATTGCTGGTTCTGCATACAACTGCCATGTTTGTGCTAAGAACACATCTTTCTTTCCAAAATAGTCAACGGAAAATAAATCTGAACCACCTTCACATTGGACTGCTTGGAAGATTGGGGA
This sequence comes from Candidatus Woesearchaeota archaeon, assembly GCA_013204355.1. Lineage (GTDB taxonomy): Archaea > Nanobdellota > Nanobdellia > Woesearchaeales > GW2011-AR9 > 1-14-0-10-32-24. The sequence goes on from JABMOA010000006.1 coordinate 7,345, forward strand.
ATGATATTCATAGAACCCTGCTCCTTTGAAATATTCATCAATTGCGCCAAAAACGGTTGATCTGATTTTAAGAATTGCAATCATTTTTTGTGAACGTAACCATAAATGTCTATGGTCTGCAAGATGTTCAATTGATGTATCTTTTGTAATTGGAAATTTATCAGATGTTCCCACAATGTCTAACTTTTCTACTTGTACTTCAAATCCTGTTGGTGCGCGTTCATCTTTCTTAATTTCACCGGTAATCATGATAGAGGATTCTACTTGTAACTTATCAATATCATCCCATTGTTTCTCAAATTGATCTCGTTTTAAGACACACTGAATAAGTTGTGTAGAATCTCTAAGTACAATAAATTTAAGTTTAGAACTTCCTCGTTCTCTATGAACCCAGCCTCGTAGGGAAACTTTTCCTGTGCCGATGTCCATTGCGTCCTTGATTTGAATGTATTTTGTTGCCATATTTTGTTATATTTTATGATATTATAAAAAGGTTTACCCCCTAAACTGATTCTACAGGTTGTTCATGAACTTTTACCGCACGTCCAGAAGGGTCTGCCATTCCTTCAAATAGTTTACTCCAACGATAAGCTGTTGGTGAAGAGCATGCAATTGAAGGACCGACTTCAACGGTTAATATTTCATCTTCTGTGGGATATTTATCTTCAAAAATTGATCTATAAAGATAAGCTTCTTTTGTATCAGGTGATTGAATAGGGAATCGTTGTTTTACATCAACCATCATTTGATCAGTCACCATTTTTTCAGCATACTCTTTTAATGAATCTATCCAACCATAACCAACACCGTCAGAAAATTGTTCCTTTTGTCGCCATAAAACTGATTCAGGGATATAACCTTCAAATGCTTTACGAAGTACATATTTTTCTGGTTTATCGCCACCACACATTTTATCTTGAGGGTCAAAACTCATTGCATAATCAAGGAAATCTTTTCCGAGGAAGGGTACACGAATTTCTATACCCCACGCCGCCATGGATTTGTTCGCACGTAAACAATCGTATTTACTTAGTTTCATTAATTTTCGTACAGTTTCATCATGAAATTCTTTTGTACTTGGAGCCATATGAAAATACAAATATCCTCCAAAAATTTCATCAGCACCTTCACCTGAAAGAATCATCTTGATTCCTAAACTTTTAATTTTTCGTGCCATTAAGTACATTGGAGTGGACGCACGAATTGTTGTTACATCGTAGGTTTCAAGATGGTAAATTACATCATGTAATGCGTCTATTCCTTGCTGGGCCGTAAATGTAAATTCGTGGTGTTTGCTCCCAATATGTTTTGCAACTATTCTTGCAAATTTTACATCAGGCGAGCCTTCTAACCCTATTGAAAATGAATGAAGGCCTGGACGTACTTTAGCTGCTATTGAAGCTATAAGAGATGAATCTAACCCTCCTGAGATTAATACACCATAAGGTACATCTGACATTAATTGTTTTCTAACAGAAATTTCTAATTCATCACGTAATTGTTTTAGTGAAACAGGAATAGTTGGATGTTCAACAGCCCATTTAGGTTTATACCATTGGATAAATTCTTGTGTACTTCCAAGGAAATAATGTCCTGGTGGGAATTCTTTGATGCTGGTACAATATTTTAGAGCTTTCATTTCACTTGCTATATGGGTTGTTCCTTGGTCATCCCAACCAATATATAATGGTACAATTCCCATATGATCTCGTGCAATGAAATATTCTTTAGTTCTAGGGTCATAAATTGCAAAAGCGAAAATACCGTCTATTTTTTCCAAAAATTGTGGACCAAATTCATCATAGAGATATAGTAATATTTCACAATCAGATTTCGTTTGCCATTGATGTGGTTTTGTAAGTAGAGTTTTCAATTTTTGATGATCATATATTTCTCCGTTTGCAATAAGAATACGTTGTTTTGTGGTATCATAGAGAGGTTGAGCTCCATGATGGACGTCAACAATGGATAATCGTTCATGTATTAAGATTGAATAGTTATCACTATAAATCCCACTTTCATCAGGTCCACGATGACGAATTTTTGATGCCATCTTTAAGGTTTTCCCCCTTTGAGTCTCATCCTTTATTCCAAATAATCCAATTATACCACACATTTTAATCCTCCTATATCTGAAGATGTTTTGGAAATCATTATTTCCATATCATCCGTTATTTATAATATTCAAGAGTGAGATTCTTTTTAAGCGTGTTTCAAAAATAATGGAAAAATACTCCATTATTACGGAAAGTATATAAATAAGTGGAACATATGTTCCATTATGAATTATACACCAGACGAGAAAGATAAAAAGATTTTAGAGATATTAGAAGAACATGCTGATTACCCTACAAGAAAGATTGCAAAAAAGACATTATTGCCAATCACTACGGTCCACAATAGGATCACAAAGTTACGTAAGGAAGGTATCATCAAAAAGTTTACAATTGAACTTGATTATGCTAAAGTAGATTTAGGTCAGCTTGCATATATCCTTGTTTCCACAAATTTGCAAGCACTTCGTGAGAAAAAAAGAACTCAATATGATGTGGTGAAGGAAATTAAGAGGTTAGGAGTAGTACGTGCTGATATTGTATCTGGAGGAACAGACATTGTTGTTATTGTTAGAGTTAAAGATGTTTCTGCCTATGATAAATTTCTTCTGGGAAAATTACAGAAGATTGAAGGGATTGATAAAACACAAACGTTGATGGTCATTCATTGAGGGATTATTTTAAGTGTGCTAAAACTTGTACTGTAACATTAAATTCTTTGAAATGTTTCATCGGTTCTTGAACGGCATGTGGACTTCTATCAACTGTTGTGAGAATTACGCCTTCGGATGCAAGAATAATCCCGAGTAACCATTCGAAATTCCTAATTCTTAAAAAAACTTTGGTTTTAGTTATTTAATTTTATCTAAAATCCATCTTCCTTTCTCTGGCACAATTATGGATATTTTTTTGATAGATTCGTATTCAAGTTTTTTTAGTTGTTCTATATCCATATCCATGATAGTTCTAGGAATGATATAAACTTTCCAAAATTTTAATTGATACTTATTCTTTGGGTTTTCTAAATTCTATGATTTTCTCTTTAGAAACAACACGAGGTTCGCTTGGCCCTTCATACATAATAGCATAGACTTTACCCACATGTAGATCTCTGTAGGTTCCTTCAATTTTGGTGATTTCATCTCCAACCTGAACAACAAAATAATTCTCTTGAAGATGGTTCCTTCCTGTCTTTTCATCTAAAAAAATATCTAATTTATGGTCTAATACCAAAAAAGGAGGAGTCATATAAACTACAGATTGTTTTATATCTTCTGGGGGTTCGAGTCCAGTTAATGCATACACCTTTCTTCCCTGCGTTTCAAGAAGATTTTTTGGATTTATAGTAACACCACTAATATCTTTATAATCACAATACCCAATCACCTCTTGATCTAATGAAGGTTCTATTTTTTTTCTATCAGTTGTGTTTAATGCTTTAAAATCTTTAATTATACCATATGGAATAATCGCAGATAAAGATCCTATAAAAATTGTTATTAATCCTGTGATTGTAATTCCAAGAGCAATTCCAAAATTTTCGGGACCAGAATTTACAATTTTCTCAAAAAGTTCATAAGTTACTCCAGCACCAAGAATTGAACCTGTTAATAGAGCAGGAAATAATATAGCTTCACCCCTTATTGATTTCCTCCGAAACGGATGATTTTCACTATAGAGTCTTAAAACATCTTTGGGTGTATAATCTTTATGCCATGCATTTTGGATTGCAAGTGTTTGTTGATCTAATGTTATAATGTTTGTTCTTGGTGGTGTTTGTGTGCTGTGAATACTCGGGGAGATATTTAGTTCATAACGATCTTGAGGATTTTCTGCAAGAAGCATCTTTAATGTGAGTTTAAGTTCAGGTGTTAATCTAGAAAATGATTCAAGATCAGGACGCCACTGAGGGTCATGATTGTTTAATCCTTTGTTTGTTACAAGTGCAAAAAGTGTTGCGCCTAAAGAATACCTATCAGTTGCAGTTGTTAGTCGGTCTCTGTTAGAAGGATCATGTTGTTCTGGGCTCCAATAAGGAATGGTTCCAATCCCCATACTTTTGGTATCTGTATCTTCGCCATCTAGTTTTGCAATTCCAAAATCTATGATTTTAACAATACCTTGATTTGTGACCATTATATTTTTTGGACTAATATCTCTGTGAATTATCCCTCTTTCATGAGCTGCATCTAAGCCAAAGAGTGCTTGATTGCAGAGATCTTCTAATTCTTTATTTGTATGAAGGTGTCCCCTATCTAATCTTTTTTGTAAGGATTCTCCTTCTACCCATTCAAAGGCAATATAATGTTTTGGCACACCACGAGAATCTGTTTCTTGCCATGCATCTTGAAGATTAACAATATTGGGATGATTTAAATCTCTTGCAATGCTAGCTTCACGTAAAAAACGATCTATGGAAAAATTATCCTCAAGCACCATTTCCTTAACTGCATGAATTTCTCCAGATTCTGTAATTCCCTTATAGACAACTCCATGATGTCCTCTTCCTGCAAAAATTAATGAGGTATAACGCTCATTTGTTGTTCTTGATGATAATTCCAAATAAGAATCAGTCATTTTTAAAAACCTCTGATTTAATTAGTAAAGAAAAAAGTTTATGTATTGTAAATAATATGTGTGTGTTCATTGTTCTACTCTATAACACACCTCTAAAAACCTTATCATCTTAAAACAAGCTAATACTTATAAATATTATGGACATTTTTGAAGGATATTTTTTTTCAAAATAAGTTGCAAAATTTATTGTTGTTTCCATAAATGCACATAATCATCAAATTCTGCTTTTAGGATTGAATGGATTGCATCATAGGGAAGATGCATGGAAGTTCTATGTGATTTTTCATGTATTCCTCCTACTGAAATATCCACTAATCTTCCTTGTAATTCTGGTTTATTTAAAACAATTAATCCTGTAATTTCGTAGCCCATGCTTGATGCAAGAGGAAATGGGGTACAGGTTCCTGGTTCCATGTGTAGAGGTAATCTTTCTGCAGCACAAGGTCTATATCCTTTTGCTTTTTTGTGTTTAATTCCTAATATTTCTGCAAAAATATCTTCAGTTGGAATCCTACCCTCTTCTGGCGTGATGATCCCCCATAGTTCTCCGTGCCCTCTAAAATAGAGAGCTTTTACCATTTGATTTAATGTCCAATCTCCAGGATGTGTTTCTTGTAAAAGGTCTAATTTTTCTTGACAGGTAGACGTAGATTTGGAATGATAAATTAATTTTGGTTCTAAACCTAGTAATTTTGCATGATCCATGACGTATTGTTGTTCAAGATCTAATTCTAGTTTTGTTTGTGTTGTTAGTTGCATTTTGTTTGTGTTGTTAGTTGCATTTTGTGTTCTTCTTAAATTAAAATGGTTCTAGTTAAAACCTATTTAAATTTACTCCAAAATTAATGGCATTTAAGAGTAGGATCCAAATACATTAATCACTATAATAGAGTAGTAAATATGGGAAACTTTATAAACTAAATCATTATTTTTCTATAATATTGATATATTTAAGATATTATAAGGCATATGACAGAGATAGGAACTTTTGGAAATGGAAGGATTGAAGTTGGGGATAGGGTTTATTCTCTAGATGAATTACTAGGCCAAACTTCTCGTTCAAAGGTTTGGAGAGCTAACAATGGTGAAAAGGATGTTGCTCTTAAAATGATGATTCTTAATACAGATGCTGGACTTTCAGATATGGAAGATCTCAATGTTATTGGAGATGTTGAAAGTAGAGTAGCAGTATACCGAAATTTAAATCATCCTCATATTACTAATTTAGAAGATTTCTTTTTTATTGATAGTGGAATTGTGGAATGGCCAGTTGTTGTCCGAGAATATGTTGCAGGTCAAACTTTAGATGAAAAAATGGATAAAGGTTACATACCAACTAATGAAGAAGCTCTCAACATATTTAAAACGTTACTTAACGTTACTAATTATTTAGAATCATTTGGCAGAGAAATTGTTAATAGAGATATTAAACCCTCCAATATTTTGATTGGTGAAGAGGGGACAATTAAATTAACTGACTTTGAAATCTGTACAACTTCAGCTGGTACAACTACTGGGGGTCGTGGAACTTTTGAATATATGTCACCTGAACAAATGTTAGGCGGAACACCAACTTCTATGTGGGACAGATATTCAATTGCTAAAACCATGGAACATCTTCTAACTGGAAAAACTCCAGGATTTGGTAAACAAGTTGTTTTGAATGGTGGTATATTGGATGGTATTTTATCAAAAATGACTGATCCAGATCCAAAATTTAGATATAATACTTCAAAACAAATTTTAGCAGAATTAGAATTTAATGAAAAGACCGGAACTCAACTTGTGCAGGTTAAACGTCAAAAGATTGTTTCTTCAAATGAAGTAGAAGTACATAAAACTGTTGTAGATACAAAAAGAGATTTATGGTTATTGGACCAGTTTGGTGAAAAAGATTTAGCAGTAGGACTATATGATTTTATGCAAAGAGTTGAAGGGACTCCATTATATAAAAGAGCAGCGTTAGTAGCATCCGCTGTAAGAATGGCGATAGGAGAAGATAGAATTGATTCCGAAATATTAGATCAGTTAAAATACTTAAGTCAATGTAAAATTTATTCAAGAGATATTGTGGTAGTTGATAAACCATGGGGAGAATTAGTTACTGATTTAGTGGGCTATAATGGTTATTGTCTTCCTGAGGAAACAAACATCCCATATTTTTTTGAAAATCTCAAAAAATGGAATTTTCATGGTCTGGATAACAAGTCATGTGAAGCTTTACACAAAGATATTCAATCAATTTCGGATCGTACCTTTTTGGGATCAGTGGTGGGGTTGCTTGTAGGAGGTTTAGGTTTTGGGTATTCTGTTTATGAATTATCTGGGAGTTCGTATGGAGCATTTCTTGCTGGTATTGTTGGTGTAATTGGTTCAGGTGTTGCTGGTGCTAGGTATAGCACAAAAGTTGAATCTGCGAAGAGATTAGAATATGAAAAATCTTCTCAAAAGAATCCTTGTTTGAAAACTATTTCAGGACATGAGGTTATATTGTATACATTCTTACCAGAATATATGGGAGATCCATTAAAATCATCATAGAAATTCGGTTTGACAACAAAATTTTAGTATATAACCTTGGATTAAATTGTTCTAATTATTATTTCAATATGCTATAACTCATCCCATTTCCAATTTTAATCATTTCTGTATTTAATTTTGGATGTACTTGAATCTTTTCTTTGAATTCGTAACATCCTGGCAAGTCTATATTATCTGCGACTAGCACACCATCTTTTGAAAGAATTTTGATGCAATTTTCTAAAACGTTAATGTATTCTTTATTTGCAAAATCTAAAAGGATCATGTCAAACCTTATATTTTCTTGTGCAAGTTCTTCCACATATTTCACACCGTCACCAAGAATTACGTGAGCTGTAACATTGAATTCTTTGAAATTTTTCATTGCCTCCTGGACCGCATGCGGACTTGTATCAACTGTTGTGAGAATTGCGCCTTCAGATGCGAGAATAATGCCAGAATATCCGTTTGCTGTTCCTAATTCTAAAATTGTTTTTGGTTTTAGTTGTTTAATTTTATCTAAAATCCATCTTCCTTTTTCTGATCCGATGATAGGAACTTTTCTTTCTATGGATTCTTGTTCAAGTTTTTTTAGTTGTTCTATAATCATTTTTATTGTCAGAATTGTAAAAATATATAAACGTTTATGCATTTTCTAGTAATATGAAACATAAACATCGGTATTGGGGTTATGTTGGATTATTAGTAGTTATGTTGATTTTTGGGTACTTGAATTATTTTTTTGATTTGAAACAATTCGCTGATCCTATCTTTGTTCGTGATTTTTTATTAAGTTTTGGTGTATGGAGTTATCTTGTATATATGGTCATGTTACTTGCAACAATTCCTTTACCAATTCCTTCAACGCCTGTTGTATTAGCTGGTGGTTATGTGTTTGGTACAATTGTTGGTACAATCTTGTCTTTAATTGCGGGTGCTATGGGGAGTAGTATTGCATTCCTTTTAACACGTAAATATGGGCGACCGATGTTAGAAAGATTAGTTGATAAACACCATATAATTCAGTTCAACCATATTTTTAAGAAGCGTGGCACATCAGCTGCATTTGTTTCTTATACAATTCCTACATTTCCTTCAGATGCAATTAGTTTAATGCTTGGTTTGACAAAGATGTCATTTCACACATTTTTATTATTGTATTTCTTTGCACATATTCCACGATATTTAATTCTCAATTCTATTGGAAGTGATCTTTTTCATGGATTCTCTGCGACCACCTTTGTTGTATTGATCCTAGCACTAGGATTGATTCTTGTTGCTTTATTTAGAGAAAGGTTAAAGAAAGTTTTCTTTAAAGAATTGCATGAAGTTGAAAAAGAAGTAAAAAAGTTAGAAAAGGAAATTTAAAAGAATCATTACTTTTTATTAAATATCAAAATCAATCATCAAAGGAAGATGATCTGAAAATTCGTAGTGTAAAATTGAATATTTCTTGATTTTTATTTGTGGTGATGTGAGAATCCAATCTAATCTTTTGGAAGGATGCCATGCTGGTTCTGTGAAGGGGATTGATTTTTTGTCTAATGCGATTCTATCTTTAAGATGAGTTTTCTGTTCCAACTCTTTCATTTCAGATTCACCATTAAAAGTATTGAAGTCTCCCATGAGAATTACTGGGTTTTTTATCTTGTTCACAATATCAATTAATTCTTTAATTTGGAGAGCACGTGTTTTTGGTCCTAATGCAAGATGTGCTGCAAGTAAAGTCACTTTCTTTTTGTTGATGGTAACTGTACTTTCAATGACCATTCGTTTTGTTCCTTCATGGAATACATGATATATTATTTTTTCAAGCGGAAATTTTGATATGATTGCATTTGCTTGGTGATTCAAAATGGGAACATGATGAAATAATTTTAACCATCCTGTTACTGGATACTTGACTTTCTCTGCATAATTATGCATCCCTAATCCTTCTTCAAAGAATTTTACTTGATCTTTTCCTCTTGCACGTAATGAACCTGTATCAACTTCAATTAATGTTACAATATCTGGTTTTAATTTTTTTAATTGATCTAGAATTTGTTGTTCTAACTTTGGTGGAGGAAAAAAAATTCTCCAGAAGAAAAGGTATTGATACCACAATCCTTCCATCCCTTCGCAATATTCTATGTTGTAGGAAATAAGTTTAACCATATTCTTAGAAATATTTTAGAGTTTAAAAACCTAATGTTTATTGGGCGCTGTCCCAAAAGGCGGTAATTTGTATACTACCTGCAATAGGCACATACGAGAAAAGCTTTGCTTTTCTGGATGTCCCAAAAATCTTTGATTTTCGTGACATTTTTTCTTTCTCTAGAAAAAATAATCGTGCCGGCACGTAGTATACATTTTTATTCCTTTTGGGACGGTGCCGTTTATTGCGGAACTAGAATAAGGTCATTTTTACGCACTCGATCTTTTACAGGAATTGTGAATAGCCCTTGCTCATCAATCATAAATGTGTTAATTTCTTGCGTGAAAGAGGTAGTTTTTCCTTGAATTTGTATAGTCATACCTTCTTGTGGTTTTTGATCAAATGTTATTAGTGCGATATGATTCTTGTTATAGTAATTAAGAACTGTTCCAATTTCTTGTAATGTTATTTTTTGTTTTCGTTGTCTTGGGGCCTGCATACATTCTTTACTACATGTATTGTTAAATTGTTCCGCGCAATCCTTACAAGAAACATGTAATTTATCACAATCTAAATTATGACAGTTATACATTTGTAATTCATCTTTATTACAATGAAGACATTTTGAAATCGGAAGTCCAACATCAGAAATGAGCCGATCATCAAAAACAAATAATCCCCCTTTCCATTTATCATGAGAGAATTGATTCACATAATTAATAATGCCACCATCCAATTGATTAACATCCTTGAACCCATTTTCTTTCATAAATGCTGATGCTTTTTCACATCTTACACCACCGGTGCAATATAAAACTACTTTCTTCTCTTTCCAATCTTCATGTTTTAAAATTTCTTGTGGAAATTCACTGAATGTTTGAATTGGAAGTTTCATCGCATTTTTGAAATGACCAACATCATACTCATAATCATTTCGTGCATCTACAATAATGAAATCTTCATTTTTTTCATAGAGTTGTTGCAGTTCTTGAGGTGTGAGGTGATGTCCTGTATTTTCAAGATTAGGATGCTCACCAAAGACACATATTTCTTTCCTTACTTTAATCACTAGTTTATGATAGGTATTTTTATCTGCAGATTGTTCTCTAAAGGTTAAATTGGAAAATTTTTCTTGTAAGAATAATTTAATTAGATTGATGTCTTGTATTCTTCCCGATACAGCACCATTAATCCCTTCGTCTCCAATAAGAACTCTTCCTAGGATGTTATGTTGATTACAGAATGATCTAAGTTGGTTGTGAAGTTCCTGAGGATCTACTAGGGTTGTATATCGGTAAAACGAGATTGTATTGTACATAATAATAATTTTATGAGGAAAGTTTAAAAATGTTTCTTGAATAATGTTTAAATACCAAAGAACATCAAAGAATTGATGGTAATTCATTTTGATAAAACATTAATTTCTGCATTGGAAAAGATTGGAAACCATAAATTTTGTAAGTTTGAGATTCATTCTAAAGAAGAAGTTGTAAAACATGAACATAACCTTATTGAAAAATATGGTAATGCAAAATGGGCAATCGTTGATTTATTGAATGAGAGGTATAATCTGAAAATTGATTTGCAGAATTGGTTGGATGAGAAGGAAGATGAAGTTGCACATTTCTTGAATGAAGCTGGTTCAAATAGTTTGCATCATGCAGAATTTAAAGCTCCTTATCGGTTATGTTTATGGTTAGGTGAGAAAGGGTTTGTAATTGGGATTGAACAGAAAGGAAAAGGGTTTGATGCGGTTAAAATTGATAATGAGAAGATTAAAGAGAATGAAGGAGCCGCATTTGAATTCTTTCGGAGATGTAAAGGGAAGGTGTTCTTTGATGATGCTCATGATGCAAAATGTGTTTATTATAAAGGTTAAAAATGAGTATAGCCTATACTTGGTGTTTTCTGATGATAACACTAAAATTCCTTTGATGATTTCATCAATTTTTGCACTCAATCATCACCATTTATTTGCGTTTTTTTTATTATGAAAAAATAATATTTTTAATATCTCCAAATAATTGACTATGTGAGGATGGAATATCACCTGAAGGGTAACGAATTACATGTTGAGTTTCTTTTCCATCAGCATTTGTCCAAATTGTAACTCTTGGAGACCCAAGACCTTGCACTCTGGTTACATGATAAGTTTTTATAAAGTCGTCTGCTTTTCCTCTAGAGATATGGTTTTCTATTACTTTTTGGTCTATAGAAATTACTTTATGTCCTTGCATAAATTCATCATAAGAAAGAATTGAATCTGCAGGTCCATTTCCACGTTTATCAGCAAGATTTTCAAGATAACCTAATCCTTTAAACATTGTGTGACTTGTTTCTCCTTCGTTGCAAAAACGATTCAAAAAAGTAGTACCATAATAAGGCACAAATTGTGTTTCAGGTCCAAAAGTGGTATAATTTTTATCTAAATCAATTTGGTGTGCAATTCGCTTAAGATACTCAAGACGCTTTGGTGTTAGAACACATTCTGCAGAATCCACAACCGCCTTAAAAAGATGCCAATAATTTTCTGTATTTAAAAAAGGGAATTCATAGACATTTAATATTTCAACCGCAACATTACTTACAGTATCAACAAGCATTGTCTGATGACGCTTATTAAGAGCACGTGATCTTGCATAAATATGGTCAATCCCCTCTAAAAAATTAGTGGGATTTATTTCTCGTAATATTAAATCATCAACTAAACTTGATAAATGTTTAGGTACACTCTTTCCTTTAGATGCCATTGTTCTGTGAAATAAAAGGCTTTATTTTTAAAGCTAATGGAATTAATTTGATTTAAAGGTCATTGGTTTTTACAGAAATAAAGGTAATTAAATCAAAATGATAATTTTTTAAGCATACTATTTTAAAGTAACTTCACATTCATTCTATTATGTATAAACTCAAAGAAAAGCCGGAAGATTTTATTGTAAGGGAAAAGAGTAATGTTAACATTAAGGATCAAGGTAGATTTTCCTATTTTAAATTAACAAAAAAAAACAGGAATACATTGGATGTTGTAAAGGAAATAGCAAAACAGCTTGGTATCAAAGAGAATGAGATTGGTTTTGCAGGAAGTAAGGATAAGCATGCAATCACGGAACAATTGATTTCAATCCCACGTAAGAAGGTTGAGGTGAATGTGGAGAATGTTTCTTTGGAATTTGTGGGTTATGGAGATAAACCAATCTCTTTAGGAGATTTGGAGGGAAATTATTTTGAGATTGTCATTTCAAATTATTCTGGAAAGATTGATAACATAAATTTTGTTGAAAATTATTTTGATGAGCAACGATTCTCAAAAAGTAATGCGAGGGTTGGAAAACATTTAGTAAAAAAAGAATTCAAAGAAGCGTGTGCAGTATTGGGTTTAGACGTAGTAAAAAATAATTTTATTGGCGCGTTATCTAAAATCCCAATGAGGATGTTGCGGATGTATGTGAATGCATACCAGAGTTACTTATGGAATGAAACTGTTGCTTCTGTATTGAGAATGAAGGATGTTCTTAAAAAAGTTGATTATTCATTAGGAACATTTGTATTTGTTAAGAAATGTGAAGATTTACAAATTCCATTAATTGGTTTTGGGTCAGATGAATTTGAATCAGATGAAGTTAAAGAAGTAATTAAAAATATCATGAAAAAAGAAGGAATAAGATATAAGGATTTTATTATTAAACAAATTCCACAACTAACCTTGGAGGGTGAGTTACGAGATGTGTTTATTGATGTTAAGGGATTCAAGGTTACTAAAAATAAGGTTTCTTTTTTCTTACAAAAAGGATCATATGCGACTATGGTTATTAAAAAAGTTTTAGATTAACTGCATTTCTCACAAATCCCTGTAATATCAATTTGGATGTGGCAAACCTTCCCTTTAATTTGAGAATTTAGAAAATCTAATTTATTTAGATTAATATGTTTAACTTCAGCACATTTCTCACAAAGAAAATGAGAATGGTTTTTTTTACTGCTAGAATAAATAAACTTGCGATTACACTGATAAGCATGTAATTCTCCATTCTTAACAGATTTATTAAGGAAACGATAAATCGTTGCAATGCCAATCGTAGGTACATGTTGATGTAGCTCTTCTGCACTAAAGAAAACATCCATTTTTTTCAAAGAATTATTTAAAGTTTCTTTTTGTTTTGTTTGCCTCATTAATGATAAAGAGTATCAGTAACATTTATAAACCTTATCAATTTAGATTAAAAGATGTCAGTTATATTAAATGCGATTATTAGTGTGATTATTGTATCGCTTGTATCGTTAGTTGGTATTTTTTCAATTCTTTTAAGGAAGAAGAATACACAAAAATTTTTATTGCTATTAGTTAGTTTGTCAGCAGGAACATTATTTGGTGGTGCATTTCTACATTTGCTACCTGAAGTTGTTGCTGATCATGGATTTACAATTCAAATTTCACTTTTAGTACTAGCTGGTGTTATGGCATTTTTTGTATTAGAAAAATTTATTCATTGGGGTCATTGTCATCATCATCCTGCATTTGATTTTTTACATTCACATAAACATTCAACGGAAAAAAATCATCATCATCATGAAAAAGAAAATCCTAAATCACAAATAGCAGTATTAAATTTACTTGGTGATGGAATTCATAATTTCTTAGATGGTTTAGTGATTGCAGGAAGTTATCTTGTAAGTCCTGCTGCTGGTATTGCGACAACCATTGCTGTTGTGATTCATGAAGTCCCACAAGAGATTGCAGATTTCGGAGTATTATTATATGCTGGTTTAAGTAAGAAAAACGCATTATTGCTAAATTTTGCTTCAGCAACAATTTCTATTTTAGGTGCAGTTGTCGGATTATGGTTAGGAAGTAATTCAGATACATTTATTCCATTCATTTTACCATTTGCAGCAGGTGGGTTCCTCTATATTGCTGGGTCTAATTTAGTTCCAGAATTACATAAGAAATGTGATGTTGCAATTGAGTCATTCTGGCATTTTGTAATGATGATTGTGGGTATTGGATTGATGTATGGATTGACTTTTTTAGGGTAACATTTTTAAACAACTTCTTATCTTAGGTAATTGTGAGTAAGATACTCATTTAAATTGTGGGCCTGTAGCATAACCTGGATATGATTCAAAACCCTACCGGAAAGTGCGGCCGAAGCATTTAATAGATGCTGCCGAAGCTTCGGACCGGTTGACTTGTTCATGTAAATGACAAGGCCGAAATCGGGGTTCAAATCCCTGCTGGCCCACTTTTTATTTTTATCGTGACTAAGCGAAGAATGAACGCATGTCACTGCGTCTCCAAATGAGGAGACATTTGTGCAGGTCCACTTTTATATTTTTAAAATGAAATACATTGAATTAAACACGTTCTTGAACATTTCAGGAGTTGCTAGTTCTGGAGGGGAAGCAAAACAATTGATTCGTTCTGAAGCTGTGAAGGTGAATGGTGAAGTTGAAACTCGGAACAAAAAGAAACTAGTTGCTGGTGATAAGGTTGTAGTTGGTGAGAAGGAATTTGTTGTGGTTGAGGATGTTTGTCAAAAAGAAAAATAAATCATTATTCTAGAAAACATTATTATCCAGTGTCATAATTATTAAATAAGAATAGTTTTAACTTTTATTACAATATGACCTACATTCGTGTTCTTGAAGCAGACAACAAATCAAAATTGGAGGATTTAGCTAATAATTTCTTAAATGGAATTAGGGGTAAAGTGAGAGGTTATTCCATCCATCCAACTACTGGAAAATATACTTGTTTGATAGAATTCACAGGTGAAAATCCTAATAATGGCCAAAGAGATTTAGAACCTCAAGAACAGAAAACTTTAGAAAGTGAAGTAATGCTTACTTTAATTTGTCGTAATGATTTTAGTAGTGGTGAGTTCCAAGAACAATATGGAATATCAGATTGTGAAGCTGTTCGGAAGTATCATCTTTATGATAAAGTCATTGGAACAGAAGCAGGGAAAAGAGTTACTTTAGATGATATTAAGACAAATGGATACAAAAAAGCAGCCGAAATGCAACAATTAGAACTTCGTAAATTTAAAGAAGTAAATGGTATTTCATGGAAAGAATTAGCAGATCTTTATAATTTACCAAAATGTCCAATAGATTATAATTTATTAGCTCAAAATTTAGGTTTAAATTTAGATGATATTTGTGACATTGATCGAAGAGTTCGTTATGCCTTAAAAAAGAAAAAAAGGTCACCAAAACCAATTATAGCGTTTTCCTAATACCTTACCCATAACTTTTATATAACCACTCTTATTCTAGTATAAAATGGTCTTAGACAAGCTTGGTGATTCATTAAAGAACACGTTACAGAAGATAACGAAATCTATGTTTGTAGATGAAAAGCTCATTAATGAACTTGTAAAGGATATCCAGCGTGCTTTGTTACAATCAGATACGAATGTGCAGTTAGTATTTACATTGAGTAAGGCCATTAAGGAACGTGCAAAAAATAATCCTCCTGCAGGTATTACAAAACGTGAGCAGTTAGTGAAAATTGTCTACGAGGAGTTAACAAATTTCTTAGGGAAGGAAGCCTATGAAATTAAAGTTACAAAAAAAGCTACACAGATTATGTTAGTAGGATTGTTCGGTTCTGGGAAAACGACAACTGCCGGTAAGTTGGCGAAGTATTACAAAAAACGTGGTTTGAAAATTGCAGTTATGCAAACAGATACATGGAGACCAGCAGCGTATGAGCAGCTTCAACAAACGGCTGCAGCTGTAGGTGTTGATTTTCTTGGAATCAAAGGTGAGAAGGATCCCGTTAATATTTATTTGTCATTTGAAAAGAAGTTAAAAGACTATGATGTTGTGATTGTTGATACAGCGGGACGAGATGCGTTATCGGATGAATTAATTGAAGAATTAAATAAATTACATGGTGCTGTACAAGCAGATGAGAAATTGTTAGTTATTTCTGCAGACATTGGTCAGGCTGCACAAAAGCAAGCGCAGGCGTTTCATGATACTTGTCATGTAACTGGTGTTATTATTACAAAATTAGAAGGAACTGCAAAAGGTGGTGGCGCATTATCAGCGTGTGCAGTTACAGAAGCAAAAATTGCATTTATTGGAGTTGGAGAAAAAATTGATGATTTAGAAGTATTCCATCCTGAACGATTTGTTGGACGTTTGTTAGGCATGGGGGACATAGAATCTTTATTAGAAAAAGCAAGAGAAGTAATCACAGAAGAATCTGCAAAAGATATGCAAGAAAAATTTATGAAAGGAGATTTCAATCTTGTGGATTTGTATGAACAAATGAAAGCCATGAAAAAAATGGGTTCATTTGGAAAAATCATGGAAATGATTCCTGGGATGGGTCAATTAAAGATGCCAAAAGATATGTTGAAAACCCAGGAAGGGAAATTAGAAAAATGGAAATTCGCAATGGATTCCATGACGAAAGAAGAATTAGAAGAACCAGAAGTTCTAGATGCACAAAGAATTGACCGCATTGCATCTGGAAGCGGTTTAAAGATTCAAGAGATCAGAGAATTATTGAAACAATATCGTCAAAGTAAGAAAATGATGAAGATGATGAAAGGCGAAGGCGATATTAACAAAATGATGAAGAAGATGAAGGGAAGAGTTCCTGGAATGTGAGTTCTTAGTGCAATGAGTGATTTATTTTTGATGTAATTCTTTTTCTGGCATGGGTTTTTCTTCTCTAAATCCACATTCTTTACAATATTTGATGGTGTAATATCCATCTGAGAATTTATGTTGTCCTTCGTGTAATGTACGTTTGCAATCTGGGCAGTGGGTTAGCATGGTATAAAAGAAAGAAAACCAATACTTATAAGTTTCTAAAAAGAATTGTCTCTAAATAGTAGTTAAGTTTATAAAGGAATTAATAAAATAATGACAAATGAAAGAAAATCAGGAATTTTACCATACTTTTGAACGCTATCAAGAACAAGGTTTAGAACCATTTGTTCAACATGCTCTACAATATCTTAGAGGTGAAAGAACTGTTCCAGTTTCCAAACCAAATGTTTTACTTGGAATGAAAGAAGTTTTACTTACATTTTCTGATAAATTATTACATAACATAGTAGACACAGTAACAGATTTAAGAAAACCTTACGAAGTTGCAATCAAATATGGGTTTAGAGGTCATACTAATGGAGGAATTAACGGTATTTTCTTTCAAGAAAGAGAAAGTTCATTAGGTCCTAAAACAACAAAACTAATTCAACCTCATGAAACAAGATTACAACAAGATTTAGATATCTCATTAGAAAACCTTGATTCTTTAATTAATGTTAAAGTTGTATGGCATGAACCTTCCGGTAAAAGAATTGTTGGTGTCTATAACATGAATAATAACAGAATTTTTTTGTTAGATTTTGCTCACTATTAAGCTGCTTTAAGAAATTCTACAGGTATTCCTTTTGGGAATTTATATTCTCTTAATCCGTTAGATTGAGGAACAGGACCAACAACTGGTTTTAGCTTTGTTCTAAAATAAACAATATTATCGGTTGAACGCACACCAATTTCTTGAAAATAAGTTGATCTACGGTCAGTAGACATTGAATCAATTCTATCAATAACAGCGGGAGTTGCATCAAATACAGGAGTTGGATTTTTATCAGAACTCAATAATCCTGTTGATTTCATATTACGAAACTCTTTTGAACTCATGATTCTACCGTATGTTTTTTCTGATGGATAATAACTCTCATTTTCAAATTTATCAACTTTCTGATTTAATTGGTTTAATAAATCAATAAACCTTAAAATTTGATTTGACATTCTTTCAATACTAGATAAGAGATGAGCAACTTTATTTGCCTCATTTTTTTGAATTGCCTTATCAATTGATTGAAATTGCACAATTAATAAATTTGTTAAAGTGAATGTATTATTCATATATTCCAAAATAATTCTCTCAAAATGAAGTTTTAAACCTGTGTAAGCATGAAAACTAGTTTCTAATTCTTTAATCTCGCTGATGTTATCATTAAAAAATTTTTTAATATCATTTTCTATTTCACTCACTATTATACATTCATTAATTAATTTATTTATTATTATAGAATTAAAATTATGTTTATGTTTTATAACATATTTTCTTAAAATAAAACCTTGCCTTACTAAAAAATAAGAGTGAATTAGTCTGTCCTCTTTGAGAATATCCCTTAATAAGATTTCAAGGTCATGAAGCTTTACAAACACAAAAGAAGTAAAATTTGTAGTGGACATATATTAATAATAATAATCTCAAAACTATTTATATGTTTCTAAAACTCAATGATTTTCCCAGTTTTTCCAACATTAATAACTTTTGTTGATCCAATCACTTCTTCTATACCATGAGTTTCATGGATGTGACCACAAATGTGAATGTCTGGTTTGAATTCGTTGATTGCTTTTCTAACACCAGTTGATCCCCATCCCGGTATTTTCATGGAAATAATAGAATCGTTTGGTTGGACATGAGTTACCATGAGTTTCTTTTTACAGTCTTTAATAGATTCGTGTGATTTCTTTAAAGTTTGAAAAAATTGTTCCTCATTTAATTGATGTAAACCTATATCTCCATAACCACATCCAAATATGCCCACATCACCAAATCTTAGGCTGTATCCGTGAAGATTCTTAACTTGATATGTTTCTACCATGGCGTTGATTTCTGCTAAGCCTTCATGGTTTCCTGGGACAACTGCCACTTCTAGACCTTTTTCTTTGAATGGACCAATCATCCCTTGTTGGAATTGATCATGGTCAAAGATGTCACCAGCAAGAATCACAAGATCTACTTTTTCATCTGCTCCTCTCTTCGCCATTTGCTGCATGAAGTGACGATCGTTGTGTACATCTGAGATTGCGAGTATTTTCATGTGGTATTAAGAATTGTATGAGTTTATAAGGTTTTTGGATTGATTACTATAAAGTAGTTATCCTGGAAAGATTTATAAAGAATCATAATAATAACATAGACATGAAAATAAATAACATTATAGGATATATTGCAGCAGGATTAGCAGCACTAACTATTGCAGGTTGTGAAAGAGAATATGTCCCACAAAATCCATTAGTACAAGAGACAGTTGTTACACACGAGGATCCTAATGGAGGGATTGCGATATACCAATTTCATACTCTAAGAGACCCACAAATTAAAGGAGCTACATTTATTAAACAATTCAAAAATGATTATTTAGGTCAAAAAACTTTAGCTGGGCAATATCAAGATTTAAACAAGAACGGAGTAGTAGATAAAGGAGATTTTTGCTTTGTAACCCAAGGTGAAAGATATCAAATGCCATTAGAAGAACGTTTTGTATGTTCTACGCATATTCTTAGAACAATCCATACAGCTCATCCTATGAACTATGATGCATCTAACCAATCAGAAAGTCTTACTGAAGATGGAAAACTTAAGATGTATACCACAGTAGGAATGTGGCATTTACGAAATGGAGAAAGAACTCCTCACCAATCTATTGATCAAGCAAAAGATTGTATCAGGGAATGTCCTTCTAATTTACTAGAAAGACTTTAATAAAATATATTTAAATGGATTATCATAACTATTTTTATAAATTTCTCAAATGGGCGCTGTCCAGAAAGTCATAAAAATGTATACTACGTGCCGGCACACTTATTTTTTCTAGAAAAAGAAAAAATGTGCCTATTGCAGGCAGTATACAAAATAGAGAATTTCTGGACAGCACCTACAAAAGAAAAAGTATTTATAAGAATAATATTTCCTTAAAACATGGGTAGTATAAAAATAAATCATTCTAAACAAGAAATGCAAGCGTCATTACAAAAAGATATGGTAAAAATTCTTGAAAGCCTATATGGATGTTTGACAATTTTTAAAAAAAAATATAAGACAAGAGATGAGACAAAATATATTGAATTAATTGAAATACAACAAAAATATGTAGAAAATTTTATGAATGCATTTTTGAGTGTCATTGCATTAACAAAAGAATTAGAAGTCTTACCAAAATTACATTTAGAAAAAGATTCATTAGAATTAGCAGAAGCTAATGCGGGCCATATATACCAACAATTACATGATGAAATGCTTCCAATTTTAAAATCAGAAATTAAAGATAAAGATCCAATGTTTAGAAATAAATTGAAAAAATGGGAACAAAAGTTTTGGGCAAATTTGGAATTATCAATGAGGGGATTTCAAAAAGAGCTTGCTGTTGTAGCAGATAAAGCAAAAAGAAATCTTTCTAAAAAGCAGATTCAATCTGCAAGACAAATTCTACCACGATTTTCATTTGCAAATATCCTTTCAATTCCTTATGGATTTAGACGAGCATTATCACTTTCAATGACTACAATAATGATTGCAATTAGTGCAGGGTGTAGTGATGATCCAACTCCTAATGAACCCCCTCCTCATTCTCAAGGAGAGACAAGTACAGAATTAATAGAAACACCAACGTTAATAAAATTGGATGGATTAACTAAATATTTGGGAGATCTTAAAATTAAAAATATATCTGGGTTTCTCTTTACGGTGAATTCATCAAACCAAGGTGTTTCTAAACGATTAGGATGGAGACATAATGATAAAATTATTTTTGGAGAAGAAAATTGGGTCCAAAAATTAGAAGAGAATGTAACAAATGGAGATTATGGGCTTATTATAATCACAGGACATCATACATCAAATATTGATTATATTTATGGAAATTCTGGCGAAAAATTTCGTTTGGAAGATCTCCCCTATTCTGATAAAATAGAAGTTGTAATGTTTAGCGCGTGTAGAACTGCAGGAACTGCAGATTATGTTTCACGAAATGTTTATGCTCCCCTCATAAGAAGATTTCCTAATTTAAAAGTAATTATGGGATTTGAAGTTGCTTCATTAAAAGAAGAAGGTATTACTACTGCTATACTAACTGGATTTCAGGAGAAAAAATTTAGACCGTTATTAAAAGAAGAAAATGGTCCTGAGAAATTTGCAACTAATGTTATTGAAATTAATAGAAATAGAGGATATGGTGTTGCATTCATTGGAAAAGATCAAAATTGGAATTACATTAGTTCATTTGATCAAAAAATAAAACCGCTTTCTCTAATTAACAATAGTTTACAATAATTATGAAAATCATTAAAGCTGAATTTAGCCAAGCCCAAAAATAATAGTTGTCAATCACTCAAATTAAAATAAAAATCCCAACGGAGCAAGCTCCGGGGTATTAAATTAATTGGGATTTTTAATCTTGCTTTAATTCAATAACCGATGCGAGCATCGGGGTACGAGAAAACAATGTTTTCTGGAGTTTTTTATAAAAACTATTGAACCCAGCAAGAAATAAAAAAATTAGCGTTGAATATAAACAGGAATTGGTTTTCCATTATATGAAGGAATACCGTTATCCCTCAGATTTAATAATGGTTCAAAAACACCTTTTTTCATTTCTTGGTCTCCTGCAATACATCCATTTGTCCAATCAAGAGAATTTCCTCCACCATGAATTCCAACTCCAAACCAAATATCTGGAGAATGATCTTTATTGAATGATCTTACTTCTTTATCGGTATCAATTGTACCATGTTCTTTTTCCCATTCATTAATTAAATTTGTATTATTCTCATGTTTATAATCTTCTACTGCACGTGGAACTGTTGCAAGTCGCATCCAATATCCTCCCCACGTATCAATACGTGCGATTTGCTCAATATAGAATTTACCCTCAGGAGTTCTACCATCACCTGATGTAATTTTATCACCAAGGTCCCCTTGTCCAAGTGCAATTTTATAGGTCTTTATTTTTTCTTGATTATGAAATGTTAATGTACGGTCACATTTATCTATTAAAATGTAAATATTTTCTGTTGGAGAATACGTTTTTGTTTTTTCTGCACAAGCACCTGTTGTTTTATCCAATACAAAATCTGTTATTTCAGTACTTACACGTTCAGCCGTAGATGAAATCCGAGAAGAAGTAGAAGGTTTAATCAAATATGGACCTGTAGCTACACCTAAAGAAAAAGCTACAAGTGCAGTTAATCCTTGCTTCACTATGCTACCCATTTATGCTAATTAATTTAACTGATTTATAAACTTGCTGGTTTTGATTACCTGGGAGTAGTTAATGTGAAAACATTTATAAAGTATAAACAAAATATAAATAAAATGTTAGAAAAATTAATGAGTGAAGAACGTCATTCAAAATTAGCTAGATTTCATCCTTCTTCTAAAAATATTTTTGTAGATAATGAAACTTTTGATTATGTAACTAATCAGGTTCTAAATACAAGAAATAAGAGGGGATGGAAAAAAATAGGAATTGGAAGTTTAAATGGGATTGCACATATAGGATATGGTGTATTAGAAGGTGTTTCACGTTTAACTGAAAGTGGATTGCGTTTAGCTGGAGGTTTAGTAGAACGAATCGGAAGTACTGCAGATGATAAACTTCAAGCAATCACTACAGACCAATATGATGATGAAATTAATTGGCCTAAATCTATTTCAAGAAATGCTAGAAAAATTTATGGAAATATAAAAAATGGATTTCAAAAATCAACATCACAGCAAGCAAGGAATAAAATGATGGTAGGTTTGTCGTTAATTGTTGGATTAAATTTAGGATATAAAATATTGCCCAATGTTGAATTTTTTCAAGATGATGGAATAACAGTAGTAGAACCGACTGAACCATTACCACCTACCCCTAGACTACCACAAACTCAACCCTCACAAATAGATGTCAATAATTTATCAAATTTTAGTGACCAAAATGTATTAATTTATTGTGCAAATGATGATGAAAGAATATCCGTAAGAGATACATTAAGATCGCGAAACGCACGGTTAACTCATGTAAGAGAAGGCATTTATAAAACAAGATTGAATGGATCAAATGTTGATATCGTTGTACAAGGAAGTACAATTCCACAAAGTAATTATGGTGTAATTCAATTACGTGGTCATACCAGTGATATGATTCCTTTATCAGAAAGAGTTGAAAATAGTGGAAGAAGAAATCATTTATTAGTACTTGGTGGATGTAATAGTGCTGGTTACATTGGTGATTTAGCAAGATCAAATAGACCCGTTATTGGAAGTAATGGAACCCAAGACAGTTCACAGAACACATACCTATTAGCACAACTTTTACAAGAAGTTGGAACTGCACGCTCTTGGTCAGAATTAAGTGGAAATATAAAAAGTCAATCAGAAAGAGCACGATATGAAACTACATTTCCAGGTGATACAAATTATAGACATTAACGTCCTTTCAACTTCAAATCAAGCACTAGATCTTCTAATTTACGTAAATCGTATTTAACTGCGTCAACTTTACGACGCACTTCGTTATTTCTAAAATCAAATTTGAGTAATTCACCATAAATCATATCAACTTCATCTTTAATTTTTAATACGGCGTCTACTTTGCCTTTTCCTGCTAAAAAGACAGCTTTCCGAACAAGTTCACCAGGAAGATCTGCAAGACCAAGAATATAATGTTCAGGGTGTATTTTTAAATCAATGAGTTTGCCTTCTTTGACAAATGTGTAATAAAGCACAGCTTCTGCATATTCTTGAATTGCAACTTTATAACTTCCTTCAAATGCGAGTTTATTGTTCTTCTTAGCGATTGTATCAAGTGTCTTACGTTCGTCTTCTATTTGCTTTAATAATTTAGTAGCGTTGCTTATTTCGTCTCTATGAACTGCATAAATGAGTAGTTTACTTAATTTAAGGACAACCCTACTTTGATTGATCAGAAGTTCTCTATCTGAGTCGTATTTTTTGAATTCTTGTTGTAATTTAGTGAAGTTTACCATGGAGTGAGAAATAGATGTTTCTTTATATAAATATCGGATTGGAAAAAGGAAAAAGTTCTAAATTTAAAGAAAGATTTAAAGAGAATTAATATCCCAAAATAATTATGAGACGAAAGGATAGGCCTGTTATTAATCACAGCGTGGATGCCGTACGTGAAATTCTTGAAGTCGATGATAGAGGTCAAGAAATATCTCAAGGAAAAGTGTGGGTAACTGGGGATGAATTTCCTAGATTACAAGGCCAAATCACTTCTGATGATACATTTGATGGGAAATCGCTTACAGATACTGCATTTGTACCTGGAAAAGAAGGCTATCATGATACAGATGTTGTTAACTCAGAAACTATGATTCTTGAAGAATTAGAACATACCAAGATAAAGGATAGACTTGGTAAACATATTCAAAAGAAAAAAGATGAAGGTCCTTATAGAGATTATAATGATTTTTTTGAGAGGGAGTCAAAAAACCTAGATGAATTTAATTTGACATTATATCAACTTAATGTAAAACTTAAACAAAGAGACGAACTTTGTTCTAAAGATAGTCTTGAAGGAATGATTGAAAGGTCAAAAAATGTTCTTAATCAACAAAGTATTATGTTTGAAAAAACAACAAATCTTTGTGTATATTTTTATTTTAAGAAAGAAAAGGAAGGCTATTCTATAAATGTTTCAAGGGATTACCATAAAGATAGTGAGGGAATTTTTCTTATTAACATTGAAAATTGTGAAGATAAGCTCCGACGACGTACAATAGGATATGTTGTTATTTATGAAAGAAAAATGCCCCTTCAAAATATCTCAAGATTATTTACTGCATATAATCAAGAAAAAGGCATTCATATCAAAAAGTTAATTCTTAATGAAGATGGTTCAACAACTGAATATTTTGGTGGATTCACTCCAAGGATTCTAGAATCAGGAACAAGTACCAATATTGATTCTATAAATTTACCATTTTTGGAGATTGAAAGATTAGTAAATGATTACAAATCTAAAAACCCCCTGGATTCAAAATTTGAAGAAATTTATAAAACACTTAGAAAAGACATAGTTTTTCCGTAACCTTTTTAAATGAGCCCACTTCTAACATCCTATTATATATCAAAAAAGAACCTTCTTTTTTGGGAATATTGAAATTATACAAAATTTCAACATGAGGTAATGTTAAAAATGGAACAATCACGACCGTTAGATATGCTTAATCAAGCAAGAAATAATACTGTAATGGTAGATTTAAAGAACAACTTACGATATGTAGGTAAATTAAAAGCATTTGATATTCACATTAATGTGGTTCTTGAAGATGCAGAAGAACACAAAGATGGCGAACTTAAAAGAAAGTTAGGAAATGTCTTCATTAGAGGAGATACAATCATAACAATTTCTCCAGCTTAAGGTAAAATAATATGGTAAAAGGAACAGCAAGTATGGGTAAAAAAAGTGGGAAGAAAACCCACATCCCGTGTAAACGATGTGGCGGTTTCTCTTATCACGTTAGAAAGAAGAAATGTGCTTCTTGTGGATTCGGAGATACTTCTACAAAACGTAAGTATGCTTGGAATAAGAAAAATTCAGCTTAAATTGTTTATATTTCTTTATTTTTATTAATATTATTTTTTTAATATTTTCTTAATTAAAAAGAATTGAATTTTCTAAATTTTATTGAAAATAGTTTCCTATGTTATTTGTGATTCAATAAAAGGAGGAAGGTTTATAAAAAACTTTTTTGATTTATCTTTTATGACAACACTTGACACATTTATTCAGGAAGAAGATTATAAGATGTTTAATTCCCGTAGAATCCTCTGGAAGCTACGAGGTTGGGATATTAAACTTACAACCACAGTAGAACAAGGAACTTATAGGGATTATTCTGATGCTATAACTTATGAAATAGGGGTTGCCTTGCGGGAATTTGTTAGAAATGGGTTTAAAGCAATTTACGGGGTTGGAGCTCCAATGTATGAAATAGATGATTTGGAAGCACAAGAAAGGGCGAAAAGTATACCTGCAAGACTTTCAATAGAACTTTCTCAAACTGAAAACAATTATGTTATCGCAGTTTCTGACAATGGACGAGGTATTATGCTCCAGGATCGTAATAGATTATTTGAAGAAGGATTCTCCACTTGTGGTACAACAGGAATAGGTTTACCAGCAGCACGTGAAAATGTTTGTCAGTTTGGAGGAAGAATTTACTTTAACACTCACTGTTGGGGAGACCATCTGGAAGATGAGAATATTACAGGAACCACTTTTTACTTGGCGTTACCAAAATAGTCAAATGTTAGAACAGCTAAAAAATATAAACAATAGTCTCCTGGTAGATTATTCTAAAAAACAGCCATTAATTCATCAAAAATAATAAAAAAATTATCCAGTAATCTTTTCTCTACAAGTAATCCTTAATTCTTTAAAGGTTAGTTGATCACAAATTGTCATGTCGCCCTTAAGTTTTGCAACTTTTGCAATACAAACTTCTGCATTTAATAGATTCTTTATTTTCTTACATGTTTCTACATCTTTGGTAGCTTGTGCGATTTTATTAAAACAAATATCTTTATCGGGATTATTGAGGATAAAACACAGACCTGCCTTGTTTGTCTTTAAGGCAACGTCCATGTAACATTCCATGTATTGCAGGTCATTAAATATTTCACCACAAAACTGACCTTTCTCTTCCTCTAATGCAAATTTATTATAACAATTATCATGCCAATAAACATTTTCAATATCATCACACGCATCTGGATTATTTTTTAAGATTGCAATCTCAGATTGACAGAACCCTTGCGTTGTTTCATCTTTCACTAATTTACATGCATCTAAACTCTGACTTTTCTTTGCAAGTTCTACAACACAAGTATCTCTTACAACTTCACTCTTAACCTTACTACATGTTCCTGCTTCCATATAACAATAATCTTTCTGACCACCTTCTAAAGCAGAACAAGGGTCATTTGGATCTACTGGTTCTTTGAATAAGGTACATCCTGCGAAAAGGAGTGTTAATGCCAATAAGATAATTATTAAATATTTCATTTTATGTGTATTTAGAGAAATCTCCTTTTAAGTTTTGTGGAAGTGGAGAAATATAATGGAAAAAAGAAAATATGTGGACGGCAGGGTTTGAACCTGCGTAGGAACTGCGCATAAGGGCAGTCTGCCCTTATCAACCCTCAAAAAGAAAATATGTGGACGGCAGGGTTTGAACCTGCGTAGGCACTAAGCCACTGGGTCCTAAGCCCAGCCCGTTTGACCGCTCCGGCACGTCCACGTAAACGTATCATTATAGTAGTTTATTTAAAAAAGTATCTATGTTTAAACGATCTTAAACAATTTCACAACTCTCTCTTTTCCAATTTCAAGAATGAATGAAGCTAATCGTGGTCCTTGATCTTTGTTGATTAAGACATTATACGCAATCTTAAAGAAATCTTTGATTGGAAAATCTGCGTTTTTACATAAGATGTACATTTCTTCATGTAACTCTTTATCTGTCCATTCTTTCTCTTCTAGTTTTTCTGCTACTTGATGTAAAATTGCTTTCTCTTGTTTTGCGAGAGTAACTTGGGATTTCTTTTGAACTGTAAATGTGAATTCGTCAGGTGCATATTTTTTGATCCAATTAATCGCACATTCTGCTCTGGTCCTTAAACGTTGTTTATCATGCTCATTCTTGAGTTCTTTTTCAAAATAGCCAATGACTTTATCTATATCACATTCATAAATTTGTAAAAATGTTGTTAAATGACGGAAGCTTGGTTGATAAGGGATAGTTTTAGGAATTTTGCCAATATAACTTAATTCATATGCAACAGACATTTTGATTTTATCTTTTTCATTAACGTGGTGTTCACCAAAGTACACTCGTTCTACTTTATCAAATTCTTCATAGATTGCAATGACATCTACATCAAATGAAATTGCAAATTCTCTATTTGGACGTGTACCTGCAAATAAGTATCGTGCAACTTCTGGTTCGTAAATTTCTAATACATCAGATAAGGTTGTAACATCTCCTGAGGAAGAAGACATTTTTCCAGAACCACCTTTAATGCGAATAAAATCATACATCACATAAGTTGGTGCATCAAATCCATAAACTTCTTTACAGATTTGTTTTCCTGTATCAAAACTTCCACCTTTCGTAGAATGGTCCTTTCCACCAGGTTCAAAATCTACGTTTTCATACATCCATCGCATTGGCCAATCAATCCGCCATTTTAATTTAACATTTCCATCTTTACGAATGTCAACGGTTTCAGTTGTATCACCACTTAATTTGTAAGAAATTCCCCACTTGCCATCCCATGTTAAATCTGTAACATCATCTGTCCCTAACTTTTTTGAAAAAACTGCGATAGGTAACCAACTGTCTTCTAAAGGATGTTCTCTATATTGATTGATAATTTTTTTAATTTCTGTAGTATGTTCTAATGCTATTTTGATTTCTTTTGCATATGTGCCTTTTCTATACATTTTGTGTTGATAAATAAATTCTGGATTAATCCCTACACGCTTCACAGCTTCTTCTACTGCAACTTGATTATGTCGTGCATAACTTTCATGCATATCATAAGGATCTGGAACATCTACAATTGCTTTTCGTAATTGTTTTTCAAGTTCTTTTTGTTTTGGCATGCCTTTAGGTACTTTTCTAAATACGTCGTAATCATCCCATGAATAAATAAAGCGCACTTTCTTTCCTTTCTTTTCTAGTGCACGTTTAACTAAATCTACTGTAATGATCTCTCTAAAATTTCCAATGTGAACGACTCCAGAAGGCGTGATTCCTGAAGCAACAGTATACTCTTTCTTATCCCCTTTTTGTCGGATAATGTTATCTGCTGCGACATCAGTCCAATGAAAGGATTGTTGTTCTTGTGCCATCAAATCAGTGAGTGAGGTGAGTTATATAAAGATTTCCTCCAAACTTTATCAAAGTGCGAAGAAATTGAAGATTTCTAGCACGCCAAAAATCACATAGATTTTTTAGCGTTTGATCAAAAATATATGGCATTCGTTTACACTCAACCATATTTTAAAGTGTATAAATTTGTTAGTTACTTTTATAAACCACAAAAATTTACTATATATAAAAAAGAGGTACATATGATTATTACAAGCTGTGGGAATTCTGTAAAGTTAGCGAAGCAACTAGCGAAAAAGCTGAGATGTAAATATGTACCATTAGAAGTAGGAGCATTTCCTGATGGCGATATGCTCATGCGATTTAAGGCGAAATCTTTTAAGAAAAAGAAGGTTGTGATTGTACAATCATTTCAACCAAATCCTGATATGAGTTTGTTTGATATTATTTGGGCTGCGGAAACGGCAAAAGATTTGGGAGCGAAAAAGGTGATTCTTGTTGCACCGTATCTTGCATACATGCGTCAAGATAAGAGATTTAATCCTGGTGAAGCTGTTTCATCTAGAATAATGTCTAAGTTATTAAACAAATCTATTGATAAAATAATTACAATTGATCCTCATTTACATAGATACAAATCATTGAAAGATATTTTTACAATTTCTGCAGTAAAGTTAACTGCTAATGATTTAATTGGAGATTTTATTAAAAAGAAAATTAAAAATCCTGTGATTATGGGTCCTGATTGGGAATCATACCAATGGGCTGATAAAATTGCAAAGCAAGTAGGAGCTGAAAGTACATGCTTGGCTAAAACACGATTTTCATATAGAAGAGTCACATCTAAGATGACGAAAGATGTTGAAATCAAAGGAAAAAATGTAATTATTATAGATGATATTATTTCTACAGGACATACAATTATTGAAGCTGCAAAAAAAGCGAATAAAAAAGGTGCAAAATCTGTAACTGCAATTGGTGTTCATGGATTATTTGTTGAAGGAATGGATCAGTTAAAGAAACACGTTGATTATATTTATACGACAAATACGATTGAACATAAAACAAATAAGATTGATATCCTTCCGTTAGTGTTAAAAGAATTAGCAAAAGAAGAATAAATTTAATTATATAATGCTTTCTTTAAACCAGTATACGTTCCTGATGCTCCTTTTGTTATAGCTACAGAAGTTAAGTATGCTGTTAACACAGCGCCACCTGCAAGAGTTGCTGCCATGGTTCCATTAAGAATTTTATCTAATAATTCAGGAGATTGATGAAAAAAATTTGCAGATTCAATTGCACCACTTGCATAAAAAGAAGATAATGATGCAATCAAAGGAGATACTTCTAAAAGAATCAATGAATCGTAGAGTCTTAATTTTTCTTGTTTTGCTAAGTTATCTAATATCATTTTAATTAGTCAATCTCTTAGTTGCCACATCTAAAATCCGATAACAACTCTCTAAATCATGCAATTTAAGTCCTGATTCAAGTGTAAATTTGACTCTGGAATCATAGGGATGGTTATCAAATTGACCAGATTCATCATATCCATATCGCTCAAAAACACCTCTTGACACCATACGGTCAGTATTTATACTAAACCTATTTGTTAATTCATAATGTTCTTGCTCAGACATATCTTCCAAAGCATCTAATGCAATTTCTATAGCTGGAAGGTATTCACGAAGTTCTAAGTCTACAAGTAAACCTGTATTTGAGGGTAATGTTTCTCCTGCAAATTGATACGCCCTTTGAAATGCTTGCTTAGCTTCAATTAAATACTCTATATTTTCCATATTAATATCTCCTCTATTTAGGTATAAAAAAATAGAATACTTTATAAACCTTTTGTCCCTTCCAAGTGATTATAGATTCAGGCGACTCTTTTTTTCTCTATCTTTTCAACAGTTGCTGTTAATGAAGATATCCATTGTTCTGCATCATTCGTTACTTCTTCAAATTCAGAAATGAATTTCATTAAATCGTTAAGAAGTATCTCAATTCTATGAATTTCTGTTTTTCTCTTAATATGACGATCAAGTAAAATAAAAGCACTTTTTAAATTAATAAAAACTCTTTGTAATTCTCCTGTATGGGAGGATAATTCTTCAATTAATTTTTCTTGTGCGATGTTAAAATCTTCCTGATATTGAAGAGGTACCGCAAGTGTTGTAAATTCTTCCCGAAGATCATGACCATAATGGTTAGATTGATATTCTGCTTGAGAAGCAAAACGAAGTTTTTCACATGCATTAGAAATATCGTTTTTCATTTTTCTCAAAAGAAATTGTTCTTCAGTTCTAAATGTTCCATCTTTTTCTTGACGGTTTAATACTCCTTGAATTTCTGATTCAACTTTTTTTAAATTTATTAAATGTTCTTTAGCATGTGCTATATTTTCCTTTAATTCACCTACATATTTAAATTCCACAGCTAACCATTTTAAAATATTATTCATTTTTTTTGACCTCATTAAAATATTTGTAAATTGGTTGTTGCTCTTTGACTTCTAATTCATTATTTGAATGACGTGCTAATACATAAAACAAATCGCTCAACCTATTAACGTAACATAAAACTGAAGGATTAATAAGATGATTGGTACTTGCTTTTACTAAAATACGTTCTGTTCTCCTCGTTATGGAACAACATAA
This sequence comes from Candidatus Woesearchaeota archaeon, assembly GCA_013204355.1. GTDB lineage: Archaea > Nanobdellota > Nanobdellia > Woesearchaeales > GW2011-AR9 > 1-14-0-10-32-24. Next base: position 38,967 of record JABMOA010000006.1, read on the forward strand.
ATGGAGAAAGGAACTTGCTATAGTTCCACCTGGCAATATAAATGATGTTTGTGGGCTAAGAACATTTGTAAAACCATCAATATGTTCTTCTAAATCTTTGATATGTTGTGATTCTATTTTTGGGATATCGTAATCTGGAAGATGAGAACTTGCCATATCTGACCCAACCGTAAAAAGGTCATGTTGTATTTTTGAAAGTAATTCCCGTAGCTTTTCATTTTCTGTAAAACAGAGTGTTACCCCAATGATTGAATTTAATTCATCAACAGATCCAATTACTTCTATCCGAAGATCATCTTTGGGAACTCTTGTGCCTCCATAAAAAGATGTTTTTCCTTGATCACCTGTTTTTGTATATATTCTCATTACCCACCTTTTATTATCAATATCCATCTCCAATATTAATGACTTGATCTTCGTAACTTCCATCTCTATAAATGGTAATTCCTTTACACTTTGATTTCCATGCAAGCATATACGCATTTTCTACGTCTTTAATAGATGTTGTTCGTGGGAAGTTAATTGTTTTTGAGATGGAATTGTCAACATTCTTTTGTAATGTTGCTTGCATTTTAATATGCCATTCAGGTGTAATGTCTTGTGCTGTTACAAAAATATCTCGCACGTCTTTTGGAATTTCTTTGAATCCTTGAATTCCTCCTGATTTTGCAATCTTCCTAATTAATTCAGGCGTATAAAATCCTCGTTCTTTTGCAACGTTCTCAAATGTTTTGTTTAAGTAAATTATTTCAGAATCACCTAATACTGTTTTTTGGTAAGAGATTGCAAATAATGGTTCGCATCCGGGAGATGCATCAGCAAGAATACTAATTGTGCCTGTTGGTGCAAGAGAATTACAGGTAAGATTTCTCATTTTTCTTCCTGCTTGTTCATGTTCAGAACCGCTCCAAGCTGGGCAAGATCCACGTTGTTCAGCAAGTTTAGATGACATTTCATAGGTTGTATTTTTAATAAAAACCATTAATTTATCTGCGACTTCTAATCCTTGATCTGAGTCATATTTGATACCTAGTTTGATTAGAAAATCTGCAAAACCCATCATTCCAAGCCCGAATTTTCTGGTATGTTTTGTTCGGTCTTCAATTTCTTTTTGAGGATAACTATTCATATCAATAACATTATCTAAAAAGTGAACAGCAGTTTTGATTGTTTCATAAAGATCATCCCACAAAATTTCTTTGTTTTCTACAAATTTGTTTAGATTTAATGATCCTAGAACTACGCCTTCATAGGGAAGAAGAGGTGCTTCCCCACATTGATTCGTTGTTTCAATGTCTCCAAGATGATTCCCAGGATGTTTTCTATTAATTTCATCTATAAAAATTAATCCAGGGTCACCTGTTTTCCATGCATTCTGTGTAATCATTGAAAATACGTCACGTGCCCGAAGTTTTCCATGCTGCTTTCCTGATTTGGGATCTGTGATCATGTAATCTCTATCTGCTTCTACAGATTTCATGAACCTATCTGTCACACCTACAGAAATATTGAAATTTTTGAGTGACATCTTATCTCGTTTTGATTCTATGAAACGAATGATGTCTGGGTGATCAACACGCAATACTGCCATATTTGCGCCTGGCCGGATTCCTCCTTGAACGATTGCACCAAAGGCTTTATCATAAACTTTCATAAATGCAACAGGGCCTGCTGCAATTCCTTGGTGCCTTCCAACCGCATCCATTCTAGGACGCAAACGTGAAAATGAAAAACCGGTACCAGATCCACGTTGATGAATAAGAGCTGCATCTTTTAATGTTCCAAAAATTCCTTCCATTGTATCTTGGATTGGAAGAACGAAACAAGAAGAAAGTTGTTGGGTTTTTGTTCCTGCGTTTTTTAAGGTTGGAGAATTTGGCATGAATTTTAATTCTGACATAACATTAAAAAAACGTTCTTGATAATTTTTAATTTCTGTATCTGTACCATTATAAAATTTATCAGCTTTCGCAACATTTTCTGAGACTCGTTGTAACATCTGTTGAGGTGTTTCAGTGAGATTTCCAGTGACATCTTTTTGAAGATATCGTCGTTCCAGAATTCTGAGAGCTTGATGTGAAAAATTTAAACTCTCATGTGATTCACCTGTACCAATGATTAAAGCAGATGTTTTTCTTTGCTCATCTTTTTGATGTCTGTGAAGAATGTAGGCTTTTGCAATTTTCACATGACCCCTTTCTATAAGAACTTCTTCTACTAAATCCTGCACAACCTCAGCAGAAGGTATATTATCCTTATGACGTGCCTTAAGATATGTTAATACATCATTTGCTAATCCGAGTGAGAGAGTACGATCTGCGAGATTTACAGATAATGCTGCTTTAAAAATCGCATCTGCTATTTTGACATGATCAAATACAACAACTTTCCCACTACGTTTTTTAATTCCTGTGAGTTCTGTTAATTTATGTGGATCTTGCATTAAGTGTTTAAGGGGAGTAGGACTTTAAATATTTATTGGAATAAAAAATAAAAAAATTAACTACACCCAGTAGTCTCTCCACACACTTCACACAGCATACAGGTCCCATTCTGTCGCATTTGTGATGCACCACAACTTCTACATTTTTCTTTATCTTCCGAATTCTTTGAGGAAGGACTAGAAATGTTTGCATTTCTATTTGCTTCTTTAGATTCTATTGTTACTGTAGTTTTCTGAACTTCAACCTTTCCAATATCGTCAAACTCCAATAAGAATTCTTTTAACTCATTCAGAACTGGATGTCCGTCTGATGCAAGAAATTTTTCTGCAATAAGATGTGGGCTTAGTCCTTGGGACAAACTGAAGTTTACTGCTGTTAAGATTGTATTCAAAAGAACTTCTTGTGCTGGTACGAGCCCTTCCATACTAAAAGAAACTTCTTTCAATGTTCCTTCATCTTCACGTCCTTTCAATTCTAATTTCCTTGGGCCAACTTTAACTCTTTTGATTACGTTGTTGATTATGATGGTTCCTGAACTTGCTACTTCCTCAACAGGTGTTTCAAAGATTTCTTTGAGTTGTGTGTTTCCTTCTAATGTTGTATTAAGAGGTTGAGATAATTTACATCCATCTCGGTAAAGCGCAGTTGCTTTCGTTCCCATTGCCCATGCATCATAATATGCTTGTTTGATTTGTTCAACAGTCCAATCAGGGGGCATGTTGATTGTTTTTGAAATTGCACCTGAGATAAATGCTTGTGCAGCTGCTAACATTTTCAAATGACCATAAGGATGAATATATCTCTCTCCTTTCTTTCCACATTTATTTGCACAATCAAAAATTGGAAGATGTTCTTCTTTCAAATGAGGTGCACCTTCTAAAGTCATAGTTCCACAGATGTATTCATTTGCGTCAGCAATTTGTTGTTGTGAGAATCCTAGTGCTGTAAGGAGATCTCCTTTTTTACCTTGCATTA
>JABMOA010000060.1 GCA_013204355.1 Candidatus Woesearchaeota archaeon
ATATTTTGGCCATCCTAAATGTGAAATACTTTCTTCTTTAAATCCAAATTCTTCTTTGAAATTTTGAAACATAGCTTCACAAGAAAATGGTGCAACTAATTGGAACATTTTTAACAATTCAAATACCGTTGTTGCTAATGTATATACTACAACTTGTTTCTCTTTTGTACTTCCCATCGTACTTTTATCACGTACCATCTGGATATATGTTCGTGATATTTCTAGAAATAAGTCTTCTAATGGTGCAATGATCTCATCAATCCTATAATTGTCCATTAGATCTCCTACTTTTTTAATTGTGGAATGTAATTTAGATACGATATATTTCTCCTCAGCACCCATTGCTTCATGCATTTTTGTTGCATCTAATTCAAATGGTTTGATTCCTTGTTCTCTACCTAAATTAATGAGCAACTTATGAACATTCCACAAAATTGAAATACCACGTGATTTATGTGCAGCTTCTTCCCAACTAAAGTTTAGATCCATTCCTGCAGATGTTTGACAGGTATAGAAACGTAACGTATCAGCGCCATGCTTATCAATCAATTCAAAAGGTTGAATAATATTCCCTAGAGATTTTGACATTTTCACTCCAGAATTATCATTAATAAATCCATGCATCACTACATTCTTGAAAGAAGGTTTTTCAAAGGCTAACATAGATGCAACCATTAAAAGATTGAACCATCCACGAATTTGATCTTTTCCTTCCAAAATAAAATCGGCAGGAAACATTTCTTCAAAATCTTCTTTGATTTCCGGATAACGTAAACAATTCCAACTTACCGTTCCTGCATCAATCCACACATCAAGAACATCTGGCATTCTCTTGAATGTTTTTCCATCCTTTGTAATTGTAATGTGATCAATATCTGGAATATGCATACTAGTTACTTTTTGACCAGATAACTCTTCAAGTTCTTTTACACTGCCAACAACAATATGTTCATCAGTTTCTTTACAACTCCAAATAGGGACAGCTGTTCCCCAGTACCGTTGTTTTGTAATAGAATTATCGCGTAAATTTTCTAACCATGATTTGTATGCATTCTTTGCAGCTTTTGGATTCCATATAATATCTTCATTTGCCGCAAGCATTTTCTCTTTCAAATCTTCAACTTTGAAAAACCATTGTTTTGTCGTCCTAAAAATAACGGGTTCTTTACTTCTTTCACCATAAGGATAATCATGTGTATATGGTTCTTTTGCAATTAACGCACCAGACTTTTCAATCTCAGTAATAAATTTCTTATCATCTGTTTTTGCTTTCAATCCAGTTAAAGAACCAAAGTTTTCAAAGAAGCCGCCTTCATTAACACAATTGAATGGAGGGATTCCATTCTTATGGCCAACTTCATAATCTTCTGGACCACAACCAGGTGCAGAATGAACTAATCCAGTTCCAGCTGAATCATCTACATATTCTTTTGTTAATAATACGGAATATAATTTTGGATTTTGTTGTAAATCTTCTGGTAAATTTTGTTTTAAATTTAATGGATGATGATAGGTCCATCCTTCCATTTCTTCACCTTTAAATTCACGTAATATTTTATGGTTTCCAACTTCTGCTTTCTTCATCACAGATTCAACTAAATTTTTTGCAACAATCCATGTTTCTCCATCAGCATCCACATCAACATAATCTAATTCAGGATTTACCATGACTGCGAGGTTTAATGGAATGGTCCATGGTGTCGTTGTCCAAATAATAAAATACGTGTTTGGTTTTTCAACCAATTGAAACTTCACAAAAATTGATGTGTCTGTTACAGATTTATATTCTAATTCATGTTTTGCAACAGACGTCTGGGTTGCAGCATCCCAATGCATGGTTCTTAATCCTTGATATAATCGTCCTTTCTCATGTGCCTTTTTAATTAACCACCATTCAGCTTCCATAAATGATTGTGAGATTGGTTGATAAGGATCCGTAAAATCAAGTGTTGCACCAACTCTTTTGAAATCATCATTCATGTACCCCATCATTTCTACACAATATTTCCCACACTCTTCTGTAAATTTCTTGACACCAAATTCTTCTATTGCTTCTTTATTTTTCAAATTAAATTTCTTCATAACTTTTACTTCAGTAGGAAGACCATGCATATCATAACCCATTCTGTCCCATACCTTAAAACCCTTCATGCGCTTGTAACGTAGCACCATATCTTTAAGCGCCATGTTCCACGCGTGACCTAAATGAATTCGTCCAGAAGTATAAGGGGGACCTTTTAGAAAATAGAATTTTTCACCGTGTTTGTTACGTTCACGTAATTTTTCAACAATCTTCTTTTCTTCCCAAAATTTCAAAATTTCAGGTTCAATTTCAGCATGATTGTAAGATTCGTATTTCATAGAACGTGTAAAGTTGGTTTATTTAAAAACATTTGGTGAATTTGGCCCTGTTTAGAATGTCACTATTTTGTTTACTTACATGCAATAGATACATACGAGAAAAGCTTTGCTTTTTTGGATGTCCCAAAAATCTTTGATTTTCTACACAGAATCATTCTCTTGAATTACATTATTCCTCATAAAATTGAATCAGCTCTTCTGCTCCTTTTCTTCTTAATGTACGAAGTGCCTTTTCTTGTATTTGTCTAATTCTTTCTCGTGTAAGATTAAACATATCTCCCACTTCTTCTAATGTGAGGTCTTGTTCATTTCCAATTCCATATCTTAAATGTAGAATTGATTGTTCTTTTTCACTTAATTGCAGGGAGAGAACTTCGCTGATTGTTCTTTTCAAGGCATTCTGAATTGCTTCTTCTTCTGGAGATATTCTATTCTCATTTTCAATAAGATCTATTAGTTCTGTTCTTTGGTCCTCTCCAAAAGACGCATTAAGAGATATGGGGTCTAAACTTGCTTTCAGATTTCTTTTTATTTTTTCAGGATCAATATTTTGTTCTCTTGCAATTATTTCTGGGTCTATTTCACCGTGTAAAGAAAGATAATCCGTTTCTGCACGTAAATATTTTCTTAAGTCATCAAATATATAGACTGGCAATCTAATTGTTCTTCCATTATCAGCTATAGATCTAGTAATTGATTGCCGAATCCACCAACTTGCATACGTTGAAAATTTATATCCCAAAGAATAATCAAATTTATCAATAGATTTTATTAATCCTACATTTCCTTCCTGGATAAGATCTTTAAAATCTAATCCGTTATTTCTTCTATATCTTTTTGCAATCGTAATTACTAACCCATAATTCGCGGACATAAACTCGTCTCGTAAATGGTCCCAA
>JABMOA010000061.1 GCA_013204355.1 Candidatus Woesearchaeota archaeon
AATTTAGTTATTGTTGTCTCTTTTAAGTGCCATATTTGGCGAAAGATTTATAAAGTATTGAACCAATTTATGAAATATAAAGAGGTAAGATACTATGAAAAAAGGCGACCAAAGAATTATACATTTCAGTGGGGCAAATGATCCTGCTAAATTGCAGTATGTTTTAGATACAATTAAAGATGAAAAAGTAGATGCGGCGATCTTAACTGGTGTTATGGAAGCTTCAGACCGAAATCCAATGTACCGAAGATTAAGTAATATGGGCACCTCTGGATTATTTTCTGCACTTGAACGTGAATGGCAAGTTATTGATCATTACCAAGATAAAATAAAGAAAAAAGGATATGATCCAAGTTCATTAACCGATTGGGAAAGAACAGAATTAGAACGAACAAGATTAAATATTGACCAATACAAGAGAGAACTTATTGGTGATGCTGAACGTATTATAAGAAATGGATATAAAACCGTTGCACGTGATTTATCCCCTATTGTAGACAAAGTCCCAATAGTTGGAATTCTTGGACCTCATGATTTCACACCTGCATATGATGAACTCAGAGAACCCGTAGCATTAACAGATGATAGGAATGAAGAAGGATTTACATTACGTGGTAAAAGTGGTAATGAATTATCTATCAAAGGCACATTAAACTTACATCCCTCCCAAATAGATCAAACACTTAGTAGATTACGTATGAGTATAGATAAATACATGTTAAACCGATGCTCTGGTGTAACTGAAGAAGAATTTGAAGAGTTTGCAAATAAAGCAAAAGATTTGAAAGAGACACAAGAAGTTATACAATGCCAAGAACAAGTACGAGATTTACGTGAAGGTGAAAGGTTACGTTTAGGTCATCCTGAAGGAATTGATATCTTACTTACAAACTCTAAGCCAGGTTATGAAGGACCTTTAGTACATGAGTATAGTCAAGGTGCTAAGATAGTATTACAAGGAGGAGATGCGCACGGAAACCTAAATGGATGGCCGTTAGCAGATGTCCTTAAAGGCGCCTGGGAAGATTCAGAATACAAAGGCGGTGTACGACCACAAGAGATTGAACTTCCTATGGATTTCCTTACCAATAAATTTGACCAATTACGAATTGATCCTGGAACTGAGAATTTAATGTTGTATGACTTTGATAAAGAAGGAAAAGTTATTGGAGTAAGAGCACTTCCATTATACAGAAATTAAGGTCCTCATCTACGACCGCCTAATGCACCACCAAGCCCAGGATGACCACGAGCTCCTCGTGGAGTAGATGATGAAGATTCAGGAAATTTAGGCATTTCTGTTAACATGTCCGCCTTTCCTTTTTCTATATATTCTTCTAATTTTCTTAAAATATTACCACATGCCCCACGGACTGTTTGAATATTTTTTTCGAGTGAATCTAATTTTTTATCACATTCTGTGTCATCATGTTTAGGAATAGTAATTTCATTTGTCAACTTCCAGGTTGCTCCACCATATTCATAGATACTTTGTAACCATGCATGTAATTCTCCTTTATGCTCTTTACGACGTAAAGTATTCAAACCACGCGTTCCTTCTTTTAATTTATTTTTTAATTCTTTATGATGTTCCTTTAATTTTTCTAGAACTGCTTTCTTTGCAGTATCATCTTCTGCACTTTTAAATTCACCAATTTCTACAATTAACTCAGTGCAATGTTCAATGGATTCAACAAAATGAGCTTGCGGATGCCGTACATGTTCTTCACGTTTCTTTTGTTCTATTTTTTCTTTTGATTTTTTAAGTGTTTCTTCTTTCTTTTCTTTTCTTTTCTTAAAATAATCTCCCACCATTTCACTACGTTTTTTATCTTCTTCACCTTCTTTACCACTAAAAGCAACCCATTTTACAAAATAGTAAATCATTAATAAAGTAACAATTAAGATTGCCCAGTCAATAAATTCGGCTACTGAAGGTAATACTGTTGATGGCATTAGTTAAGCACCCCCGTCACATGATATTTCATAGCACTTAAAACCCATAAAAGAATTGCACATGCAATAAATTTCACAAATAAATAGGCACGAGCTTCATTCTCATCAACATTTCCAGCAGCATCGGGTGTTGGATTAGTTGTTAATAATAAATAAAGAAATCCGATTACTGGACCACCGATTAAAGCAAGACCAACAAATGTTCCAAATCCTGAACCTACGGCAAGTAAAACTTGTGCAGGTAAAAAGATAGCGGAAATAGTTGCGATGATTGCAGCCACTGTCATTGATTGTGATCGTGAAAAAAAATTAAGTGCATTTCCACCTGAAGGTTGAGTTGATCCTCCAGTGCCTCCAAATGCGGATAAGACTCCAAAGATTATTGTAAATACTAAAAGTCCAATTAAGATTCTTGTTAATGCTACAACTGCACCACCATCACTCATGCCAAGTAATCCTAAGTTTCCTACGTTTCTAAGAATGGACCACCAGACGTTGTTTAATGTTTGTCCAATGTCTGCATGAACGAATGGTGTACTAAGAATAAATGTACTAAAGAACATCAACCATCTCTTTTTCATAGAGGAAAGAAAGAATTTAGAGTTTATAAGTTTTTGGGAAATTGAAAGTAGAGAAAAAAAAATTATTTGTAAAATTCTCGTGTTTTTGCCATTAAACCTTGCAAGTCTTTTTTCGCTTCAGTTTGTTTTTCAAAAGCAGATTTTAACATAAGGGTTTTAAACTTATTAATCAACCATGTTAATTGACTTTTTGTTAGTGTAGCCCCACTTGTTTGAATTGTTACAGCTCCTGCAGTAAAATCTGCTTGTTTCAACTCTTTGATTTTACCCCATTGTGTACCTTTCAAAATAGTTTGAAGAGTTGCTTTAGAGCTTTTAATTAAATCGGCGGTTTCTTTGTGCTTCACCAAAATCAGTTCTTCTAATTGATGAATCTCATCAACATCACCT
>JABMOA010000062.1 GCA_013204355.1 Candidatus Woesearchaeota archaeon
AAATTAATAATAAAATTATGATTTGTAGGTTTAACCAATTCTTCCTTCTAATTTTTCAGCAAGACCACATTTTCCACATTTCATACGGATAAATGCATCTTCATCCGAATAAAAAGGTGCTACTTCTATCAATTCGCACTTATCATGCCCACATTTCTTACAGACATGGTCATGAACTGCTAATAGATTCACACCATCCGATACGCCAATTACTTGAGAAGTTTTATTTTGGGATGTAATTGGTTCTGATTTTGTAACTATTTCTGGTTGAGAATGGCCTTGAGGACAAGACATCCATTTCCCATATTCCGTTTTTCTAGGTTGTAGCAGAGTGCCACATGTTTTGCAAAACATTTTTATTTTATTCCAAGGATTCTTTAAAAAGCTTTATATATCAATCTAAACTCTTATTTCCCATGTCAAAGAATCAAAAAGGAATCACAGCGCCTAAAGATACAGATTTTAGCGAATGGTACACACAAGTTGTTCAGAAAGCAGATCTTGCAGACATCCGATTTGGGTTAGCTGGTTTCATTATCCATAAACCATGGGGATTCTTTATTATTAAGAAAATTTACGAAGCTTTAGAAAAAGAAGTAGAATTACAAGGCCATGAAGCATTTTTATTCCCACGTGCAGTAAAAGAAGAACATCTTACAAAAGAAGCAGAACATGCAGGCTTTATTCCTGAAGTTCTGTGGGTTTCTGAAGCGGGTACCAAGAAATTAGATGAGCGTTTCGCACTTCCACCAACAGGAGAAGCACAAATTTATCCCTCCTATGCAATGTGGTTCCGATCACATAGGGATTTACCATTTAAAGGATACCAAAGTCGGATTTCAGTTTTTAGAAATGAAATGACGACACGTCCATTTCTGAGAGGAAGAGAATTCCTCTTTTTTGAGACCCATGATGTCTTTAATACTCATCAGGAAGCATTAGATCAAATTCAGTTGGATCTTGAAACATGTGAGAAAGTTATCAGACAGAAATTCAAAATTCCATTCTTCTATTTCAAACGTCCTGTGTGGGATAAATTCATGGGTGCAGATAATACATTTACACCAGATACATTAATGCCAGACGGAAAACGGAATCAATTAGCGTCTACCCACGATTTAGGACAGAATTTTGCAAAAGCGTATGATATTAAAATCAAAAATAAAGACGAAGAAGAACAATTTGCATATCAAACCTGTTTTGGTCCAGGAATCTGGCGAATCATGGCGGCAATAATTGGAGTTCATGGCGATGATCAAGGTTTAGTCTTACCATTTGATATTGCGCCAACACAGATTGTCATTATTCCAATCACATTTGCAAAGGAACCAGAATTATCTGAAAAAATTATTAAAAAATGTAAAGAATTAGAAACAAAACTATCTAGGGATTATAGAGTGAAGTTTGACAACCGTGATTTTTCTCCAGGATTGAAGTACAACGAATGGGAAATGAAAGGAGTTCCTCTCCGTGTTGAAATCGGTCCACGAGACTTAGAAAATGATTCAGTCATGTTAGCGATGAGAGTTGGTGAAAAATCACCTGTTAAAATTAAAGACTTAGAAAAAGAAATTGAATCTAAAATCAAAGAATTAGATGCTTCTATTGAAAAAAATGCAAATCATTACATGGATGATCGTGTGAGTGACGCAAAATCATATACAGATTTGAAGAAAATCATGAAATCACATAGAGGATTTGTCCGTGTTCCATGGTGTTCTGTAGAGAAAGATGGGGAGAAATGTGATGATAAGATGCGTGAAGATACACAGGGTGCAAGAGTCTGTGGAACCTTATATCCTAAGGAAGAAAAAGTTTCTAAAGACGCGAAATGTGTCGTGTGTAATAAAGCAGCGAAACATATTGTGTATGTTGCAAAGAGTTATTGAGAATTGATTTTTTTATGCACTAAAATTTCATTTAAAATTTTTGTGTAGGGTGGAACGTTTTTACGAATTTTTATGATTTTAGATGGTCTTGCAGTTTCACATTCTGATAACTAACTTTTCCATCACTCACTGTTAAAATTCCTGTTTGTCCTAAGTCAAGCTGTCCAGAGTTCCAGTATAATTCATCAACTAAAGTTCCTTGCTGAATTGGGTTAACCTTCCCATCATGTGCCCTATGTCCACTTTCATGAAAATGACCACTAACAGCTTTTGTAATTCCTAACTCTGCATAAAGATTTCTTAAATCTTCATTTCCTCTATTTTCTTCTTTAAGAGTTAATCCATTGGAAGCAGCAATAATTCGTATTTCAGCATCAGAAACATTTCCATATTGTTTTCTAATCATTTCCTCAATAGCAACTCCTGGGATTACGCTTCCATCTGATTTCTCTCCGAAATAAGCAACATCAACAGCTCCATCTACAGAGTCAAATTTTCGTGGAACATGGCAAATAACAATAGTTTTTTCACCATCATTCACTTGCTTTTTCAAATCATACATATTAACATATTGTAAAAGTCCTTTAAATTGTCCTTGAGCCATCAATTCCAGATGTACTTTTGGATCATAGGGCATGATTCCTTGTTCTGTTGGGATATACAAACCAGATGGAATTTCTTTATTGCTTCCAATTTGGTATTCTCCACCACAAACAAAATCAGAACCAGGTAAAAATACTAAATGATGGTCTCCACTTTCAACTTTTGGAGTTTCAAAAGTATCAATTAAATTTGAGTATTTGCTTTTGAAATGTTCTAGAACTGGTTGAAATGCTCCAATAGTTTCGTGGCTTCCAGGTTGAACGTATGTTTCTAATCCACTCTTGCCAACTGCGTCTAAAATAACTGCAACATAATCTTGACTTGCTTGTAATGATCTTTGACGTTCTCCAATATCACCATTTAAAATTAATTTTTCTGCTCCCATTTTTTTAAGAATATCAATTGTAACAGGAACTATTCTAGGATTGTGATGAACGTCTGAAATTATACCATATTTAGTTTCATTTACCATTTTGATTATGTAAGTATTAAACACCCCAGCCAAAGCCGGAAATGTCTAAAAGATTTGGGGTTTTTATAACAAAAATGCATAAGGCATTTTTGGAATATCCCAAAAATCAGGAAACTGATTTTCGGAATAGAAATGTAATCACTTCCATGTACCTAGAAATAAGTGGTATTTATAAATGTATTGTTGGTTTTATCACTTTTGGGGGACAAAACTAATCTTCGCCCAAATAACCTTTATATTCGTACTTTTTACTTTGCATATCAAAATACTTTTTCATT
>JABMOA010000063.1 GCA_013204355.1 Candidatus Woesearchaeota archaeon
CTATATCGTATGCTTGTTTTCTTCTGTTGTAACCTGTAGAAATTTCTTTGTAATGGTCATGTAAATCTAATCGTGCATACTTTAATTTTTTTGCAAGAATTTTGGCCCATGTTGTTTTACCAGTTCCCGGAGTTCCAGAGATTACAATGAGCTTATGCGTCATTCTTTTTTAGTTTGTCTTTTTGTCTATGTGCTCTATGATGATTTTTCATAAATCTATGGACAAGATGTTTGTGCACCAGAGATTCTAAAAACCAAATTAATAGGAAAAGCAAAACTGCATACCCTAATATAATTCCTAATTCTGGAAGGACCTCAACTAATGGTGTACTAAAAATAAAAATTTCACGGACTAATTTTTCTGCAATCACAAATGGATTAAATTGGTTAATATTTTGTAACCATAAAGGCAATCCTTCTAATGGTAATAAGATCCCAGATAAGAATAAAAATAAACTTCCTAAGGAAATTGATCCAAGAACACCAGTTTCCTCTGAGGTGAAAATATATCCAACACCCATCCCTAGGAATGCAAAAACAGATGCGGTAATAAATAATACTAATGCAACACTTGGCAATGTTGCAAGTACATTTTCAAGGAAAAATAAGGAAATTGCAAGAATGATGACCACTTCAATTATAATCATGATAAGTGTAGTGAGGTAGGTTGATGCAATAAATGTTCCTTTACTTATTGGAAGGAAAAAGTTTCGTAAGAATGCTGGACTGTTTTTTTCCATCATCACTAATGTAGTCCCTAATAATAAAGAACTAAACATAATTACTAATACAAGAATTGCAGGGAATAAATAATTTAAGAAACTTGCTTGTGCACCAACTTGTTCTATTGTACTTACAAGTGGTGAAGATACAACGCCAGAATCTGTAACTTTCTGTGCATCTAATTTTTCTATAATTCCTGTGAGACCTGATTCTACTTCATTTAATGCTTTTACAGTATCTTGAATGCTTGCAGTTGATAAATCTAATTTTGTGGAGGAAGTACGTACTGCACTTGCAATGAGAGAAAATTTTTCTTTTGTTGCTTGTAATTCAGCTTGCAATTCTTTAATACCTGCTGAATTTAATGCAGATTCTGCAGAACTTAATAAAGCATCAATATCTTCTTTTTCAGTAGGGTCAATGGTAGTAGAACTACTTAATGCACCTCGTGCATCAGTTATTTTATCTTTAATATTTGCAATATCGCCTGTTACGTTTACAGTTTTAGGATTGTCTACAGGTGCTTCAAGATCTAAACTTTTCAAAGTTTTTTGAACATCTTCATTTGAACTTGCAGCTCCATTCCCTTTTTCTTTAATACTAATCACAGAAGCTTTTTGTGTTATCAGACCACTTTTTGTACTTGCTAAAGTTGAAAATATGTTGTTGGTAAGTCCTTCAGAAATCTCTTGTGATTTAAAATTAAATTTACTTTCAACTGCTTGTTGTACAGCCCATACAAGATTTACACGACTTGGATCTACATAGAATTTTACTTCTTTTTGTGTATTTCCTTCAACTTTCAGACTTTCAGGGAGGACGATACAACTATGGATTTTTCCTTGTTTAATTTCTTCAATACAAGGGTCAATAGATGTTTCAAATTTTGAAATGGTATATCCATCATTTTCTAAGAGTGTAATAAAAGAGTTAACATCTTCAGAAAATGCGGGTGCATATACACCCAAATGTAATCCTAATTCTGTGCCTGTACTGTATGCGAGACCTAATAATAAGATTAATAATAAAGGCGCGAAGATAATTACGAGCGCAGAACCTTTGGCTCGCAATAGTAATTTTAAATTCTTTTTTGTAAGTAATAAAAGTGATTGCATTATTGTCTCCCTTCCACAATATTTTCAAATACTTCATCTAATGTTGCTTTTTTGAAATGTAAGTCATTCAATTGTAAACCTTCATCTTTAATAATTTCCATTAATTCACTCATGGTACGTCCAACATGATTTGGTGTAATAACTAAGCTATGTCTGTGTTGGACAATATTCTTGATTGGCAAGCCTCTAAGACGTTCAATAATATGTTCTTGATCTGCACCTTTTGGCAATTTTATACGGAAATGATCTTTCACGAATGGTGCACGAATTTCATCTAAGGACCCATAACTATGAACTCTTCCATCATGAATTATGACCACTTTGTTACATATTTTTTCAATACTTTCAAGATGGTGTGATGCAAATACTACAGTAATACCTTGTTTATTTACTTCCTGTAATAAATGTAAAATTTCTTTTTGTAAAACAGGATCTAAGTCTGCAGTTGGTTCGTCAAGAACTAATATTTTTGGTCTGTGAACAAGGCTACATGAAATATCCAACCGCTTTTGCATTCCACCTGAAAGATGCTCTGCCAATTTGTTTTTATGATGGGTTAAATGTGTGAATTCAAGAAGATTTTGGATGTTCTCTTTTAAAGTTTTTTTATCAAGTCCATATAATCTTCCAAAATGCATTAAATTTTCCATTACTGTTAATTTTGGATAGAATGAATTGTGTTGTGGAGTAAATCCAATATGTTTCTTTATTTTATTAAGATTTTTGGATAAACTTCGTTCTTCATGATGGATTTTTGAGAAATAAAATACTTCTCCATATGTTGGTTGAATGAATCCAGTGATTAAATTGAAAAGAGTCGTTTTCCCTGTTCCGTTTCCACCAATCATTGTATAGATTTTCCCTTGCTCAATAGACATATCTAATCCCTGAA
>JABMOA010000064.1 GCA_013204355.1 Candidatus Woesearchaeota archaeon
AAACCATCTGTCAATATCTGTTGCAAGTTCATTTGCGTAGATGTCTCCTACTAATGCGTTTGAGATTGACGACCATCCACTGAAACCATTGAGGATTTGACCACCTGCTTTCTGCCAAGTTTGTTGTCCTGCGAAGAACATTTGGGTATTTTTTGAAGAGTGTGCATCAGAAATTGCTTCTATCATTTTAGGTCCATCACAACTGTCCCCACAAACATTTTTTTCCCAACCTTTGGTATCTGTAGATTGTTTCGTTGGATTTTGTGCATTACAGGGTTCTGTTTTACATGCAAGATTATTATCTGTACTAAAAAACACTGTTGTACCACAACCATTAACACCGGCAAAATTTGTACAATCCACTCCAACCCCTCTATCAATATGTGCAAAGAGTCCGATTTGATTTGTATTATATTCACGTACACCAGATGTATAATCTGTTCGGAAGTCAACGTAATCCGGAGTTAAGATATTTGTTCCAACCTCTTTTTTATCTGTTTTCAATCCGCCTTCACAATCTTTACTACATTCTTGTTGTACATTTATTTCTACTAACTCGTCATTACTGTCTTTAATTTGATAACTTAAAGTACGTTTAATATTACCTACTTTACTTGGCGGTTGTTCAACTGTGAAAGGAACTGAATCATAGGGATTTTCAGATGCTTGTAAATGTACACGTCCTGCGAATTCACCCGAAGTTGCTTTGAGACATGCTGTGCCTTTTTTACATGCACCTGTATTCTTATCATAATTTTTATCAGGTGTGAATGCTATACCATTAGCATGTGTTACTGATGTTACATCTTTATTATCTTTATCTTTTGTTGTGGTTTGCGTATAAAGAAGAGCGCCTTTAGAATTTTTAAAAGTTGTAGTTGTTAATGCTGGTTTTCCTTTTTCTTCTTTTACTTCTGTTATTTTAGTTCCTAATACGCCATTCTTTTCCCAGGTACGTGTGATTTTGTTACCATCCTTACCATCAATAACCGTAATAATTTTATTTGGACCAATCTCTTGAATTTCTGCACCACCAGCTGTAACTTGTTCAATTTGATCTTTTGGAATTTTTAATTCTTTAGAAATTGCAGTTTTTGTTTTATCACCAATTTTTCCATCTACCATACATTTTGAATCAACAACTTTCCCGACACATATATCTTTTCGAGAACAATCAGGTCTTCCATCTTTATTACAATTATCTTTAATCCATTTTTCTTGATATTTTTCTAATGCTGTTTTTTCTTTTGGAGGTTCTTCTGCTTTTAATTCTGCTCTTGTTTGAGTAGGTCCAGGTGATGATTGGCCTCCTTGTTTTGCAACAACTTCTACACTATTGCTATTAGGATCCTTATTCTTCCATTCAAAACCTTCACCATAACTCCATTCACCTTTTTTATCATAATTTAATCCTTGTACTAAATTTCCCTCCTCATCATAAACATTACCTTCTATTTTACTAGTGTCTACCCAATAAGTTTTTCCATTTTGAACTTCTATTCTTGCATTTGTAGGAACATTATTTGGAGGGGTATTTACAGCTGCATTAGGTGATGAAGTAGTGGCAGGTTGGGCTGAAGAAGCAGGAGCAGGGGATTTTGGATTTTTTGCAGCAGTAAATCCAATTGCCTCATCTTTAGTTTTTGATTTATCATAAGTAACATCTGTACCTTTAATACTTGTTACGGGATAAATCTTACCATAATTTCCTCCTTCTTTATAGAAAACTTTTGTATCATATCCAACTTCTTCTTTACATAACCCTCCTTTAGATTCACTACAAATTGTAATTTCTTCTAAATTTGATGGTTCTGTTGTAATAGATACAGTTTTAATGGGTGTTGATGGAGGAACAGAAGTTGGTGGGTTTTCAGTAGCAGCAGAAGAAGAAGTTACTGGAATGGGTTCAGAAGAGAATTCTTTTAATTTAAACATTTGAATATTATCAGACCCTATTGTGCTTGCACTATCCAGAGTTATAACCCCTGTTTCAGGGTTTACAGAATCTACTTTGAATTTAACACCATCCTTATCCATAAGGACATCTCCTTTTTTTAGAGATAATGAATTTACTAACGGTTTACCTACTTCATTTTTAGTAACACATTTATCTCCAATATTTATTTTGTCTGCAGAACATACTACAAAAGGTCCACCAGCTTGCCCAACCAAATTACTACTTCTATCAAACCAACTCATACCTGCACGATTATCTGCATTCCCAACAAAGAAGCATTTCAAGGATCCAAAGAATCCATCGCATGGAGAGGATTCTGTTTCTTCTGCGGCGTAGACGATGCTAGATAACACAAGTAAGAGTACAATGATTAAAGTTAGTTTATGTTTCATGTGTTAAGCTTCCAATGGCCACCTTTGGCTGGACCTATTCTTGTAAGTAATCCTTTCTTTTTTAATGTATTTATATTTTTATCAAGAGCGGTTGTACTAATACCAATCTTACGAGCCATCTCTTCTTTAGAAATTTGTGGATTTTTCTTCATGAGTTTTAAAATCTTTTTTTGGCTTTCTACCAACCCATCTACCAACCCATCTACCAACCCATCTACCAACCCGTTTGTTCCTTTTTCTAAAGGCAATCTTTTGAATATAACGACAAACCAATTTTCATTTAGATCAAAGATGGGTTCTTCCAATCCTTCTTTTTTCATCAGTTCTCTCATACGTTTGATTCCGGAACCAACATTTTCAACTAATTTCATACGTTGTAATAAACCAAAAAGTAAATTATTTCGACTCATACTTTTGGTCCCAAAATCTTTTAGTTTTAATGATTTAACCAAACCGCCAGGATTTGTAATTTCAACGCGATCATGTGATATCTCAACAAGAATCTTCCCACCTGATGCATGATAATTACGATGTCCTATTGCATTAACTAACGCCTCTCTTAATGCTTCTTCTGGAAGTTCCAATTTTGTTTCATGAGGACCATTTGTAATAATAATTCTTGTATTTAATTTTGATTTAAGGTAATTTAATGTGTCTTGATAATTATGATACAAATCTTTTGTAAAATCTTTTTTATCAATAATATTGACTTTATTTGTTCCTTCATATAAAACACAGGTAATCATTGCTTTATGAAATATTTTTTGAGTGTCTTTTGCAAACAACAATACTCCTGCATTTTTTAGATGATTATGTTCCAATAAAGATAAGTTTTGTAAAATATCTTTCTTGTTCAAGAGTTTACTAATATTTGATTTTTGAATAAAACCATCAAATGCAATCTTACTAAAATCTTTTTCTAAATCAAACTTTTTATTTTCTTTTTCATCCCATAAAATTAATCCTTCCTGTTGAAAAAACTCCCTGATTTCATCTCTTCCAAGCTGTTGAGAATTAGGTCCATTTCGTAAATAGAATTTTCCTGCTACAGAATAAGGTTTATTACTTCCTTCTGGCACTTTAATTACGAGAACTTTCCCCTGAACTTCAATTTCAATATGAAACTTAGGATCAAAATTTCTTACTAAATCAGTAACTTGTGATTTTAATTTATTACTAATTTCAAGACCTTTTAAAATACCATTATCAGAAACACCTAACAGGATTATGCCACCAGTCGCATTCGCAAACGCACAAATCTCTTTTCCTAGATTTGAATCAAAACCTTCTTTAAATTCTAGATTGAATCCTTCTCCTTCTTGTAACATAAAGTCCAGTTGTTTTTGGTTGAGGTTTTTCTTCATTTTTGTCCAATGTTCTTAGACTTAAGTCCTGTTTTCTTAGACAGCTCTTTTTTCATTTTTTGCTGGCAAGGAAACTCGTTCCTGTTTCTCCGATCTTTTGACAATAATCTTGACTAATGGTTGGATACGATTGTGTTAATCCTATGACGTTTTCAATGGTATCTACTGCTAACACTCCAATTCCCACATAATCACAAAAGGCAGTTCCTTTTCCTGATACTGGACATGATAATGAACATCCTAATGTTAATCCTGATCTAACTAAACCAACAGGATTAGTTGCTGCTGCTTTAATCATATCTTTCACACCTTTTGTTAATCCTGTCAATGGGATAAACAAACCAACTAATTCTCCTTGGAAATATTTACATGTTAAAATATCATTAATTTTTTCACAACTTGACACTGTTGCTGCACCTGATGGTACAACATTTTGTAAACAATCTATCTGGATACATTGAATTTGTCGCCATTTCTCTAAATTATGAATCACACCAGGAATACATAATCCGCCGGCAGATAAATAAATATTATCATACAAACTCACATCTTGCTTCATACCAAGACTTTTATAGGCATTAAAACCATGTAATATAGATGCTTGATACTTTCCATACCATGTTGTTGGTGTTGGACTAGGGTTACATGAAAGAACTTGTAAAGGTATTTGTAGAGTATCCCATATTTCCCAGATAGCTTTATTCCCAACTGCTTCATTAATGGTACAAACTCCTGTTGCAATTCCTGGGCCATAAACTGGAATTGATGTTCGTACAGTATCCATACCTTCGGAAAATGAATTATAAATTACATTAAGACTTTTTAATGTAGCGATGATAGGACCAATGTATCTCACAATCTTCAAGACATCATTTACAACTGCTAATCTATCTGGAATCTTAAACCAGATGTCATCTTTAATGTCTTTTATTTTTCCATCAATATTTTCATCTACTGCACCGAGTTCAGAAAATGCGAATGGTACTTTGACATCTACTTCCTGCATTTCTGCAGCTTTTAATGCGGAATTTCCAACTTGTGAAAATAATCTAAATTGACATGTGAATTCTACTTCTGCTTTTTCAAATGTGTCTTCATCACCAATGCCAAACATTTCATGACCATCAAATGGTTGGAATTCCATAATTAATTGTGTAGGTGTTGGGGAAACATCTCCACCAGGAAAGTTTTTCCCTGAAACTAATGTACGACTTAATTGTGGTTGCTTAGGCGCTTCTTCAGTTTGATTGCCAGGTGTGATTACCTTTGCACCTTTTGGTGTACATCCAACAATATCCAATGCTAACATTTTTGCTTGTTTACTTTTGAATTGAATTTGAAATGGAATTCTTGTACGTGTTAATTTGGTTGTATCTAAATCTATAAATTTTACTAAAGGAGTAACAGACAATTTTTCCCAATAATCTGGATTTGCTTCACTATCTAATCCAAGTAAATTTATTTTATAATTTCCTTTGTCACCTGAATCTACATTCTTTGGTGTACTGCTCCAATCTTGTGCAACATTCCCTGCAGTGTCACGTACTTCAACTTCTAATGTGAATAGATATGGACCTGATTTAATAGGATCAGTCACAAATTCACATGACCATTCTGTGTCACCTTCTTGACGTGTACATTGTTCTTCTGTAAAAATTTTCCATCCTGCTTTTGACACTTCAGTTGCAGGATAAATAGTTTGGGCATCCATGACAACGTCATTTAAATTAACAAGAACTTGCACACCATTTTCTTCTGGAATTTTTACTTTAATTTTTAACGGGTCATTACTTTGGAAGAATGTTTTATCTCCACCAAAGATTTCTATTTTTCCTACTTTAGGTAATGAGACATCAGTAAATAATTCAACTTCTTTTAAGTCTCCTTCATTTCCTGCAACATCTCTAAATTGTGATAAACCTACACGAATAATTTCATCGGAACTAAATGTCTTTGGTTGATCCCACACGCATACCATGTCTGTTCCATCTTGGTAACATGTATCTGGTGATGAACTTAAATCACCACCTAATCCTTTTATGTTTGCACGAATAGAATCTGCATCTACACCAGATCCTACATCGTTTGCAATGAGTATTAATTTATTATCTCCAGATTTAATGAAACTCTTTCCATTATATGTTTGTGTTGTTCCTAAGAATTTAACTGTAGGTGCGGATGCATCTTTACTTAATGTCTTGGTTAATGTTTTCAAATCTTGGTTTCCAGCAAAATCTACTGCCTTTACTTGTAAAGAAACAGTATTACTTTCTGAAAATACTTTCACATTTTTAAAAGTACAATGCCATAAATCTACAACAACTAAATCATCCTCACATTCTGCTTGAGCAATAATTTTAGCTTGTTCTGACATCGCAGTAACTGTAGGGATTGTTTTTTCTTTGACACTTACAGAAATATCTGTGGTTGATTCAAATTGACCGATGAATTTTCCTAAGCCTACTAATTCAAGTGAATCTTCTATAATTTCAGGTTTAACAAAATCTCCTGAGAAAGAAACAACATTAGAAACAGAAACGTGTCCAAGATTATCTTCTGCACGTACTTTGACATACTGCTGTCCTTCACCTTCTAATTCTACTTTTCCATCTGCTGCACTATATGTATAGGTCTTTGTATTTGCAGGGATTTCTTTGGTAAATAATACTTCGCTAGATTTTGCATTTAATATTTCAACTTTTTTAATACCAGAACCAGCAACATCTTCCGTTGCTGTAAATGAAACTAATACAACACCTTCTTGTTGAATCGCATTAAATGTAGAAATGATTGGTCCTGAACCATCAGCAGTAATAATACTAGAATCTGACGCTAATTGTGCTCCTCCTGCTGGTTGATAGACGACTTGGAATGGATGTGATCCTTCTTTCACGCCACCGGATAATGGACTTTCATATTTACATAATTTTCCTAATGGATCATCACCACAAGAATTGAATTTTGCAGAATTTGTGCCAATTTTTAATATTATATCTTGTGGTTGCACATCTGTTGGTGGACTTGTAATTAATGCTTGTACGGTCCATGTATCACCTTTCGCATCAATGAATCCATCAACTCCAGCTTGACCAGTGTTTGTATTTATTTGAATGTTTACAGCCATAACTTGAGCTGAATAAATAGGAAGAACTAAAATGAGGAAAATCATCAGTACAGACACGCTCTTTTTTTGTTTACTCATTATTTTTTTGTTAACTAAATTATTTAAATGTGATATCTAAAGCTTTCCTTAATACAGGCGTATTGGAAACTTCTGCAACTTTTTCTACTTGTTGTAAATCTTCAGTGATACGTTCATTTAATGGAACACCTTGAAGATTTAAGGAAGGTAATGTAATTATTATTTCTTGTGAGGTATATAATTGTTCTGGCGTGATTACAATATAGGTTTTGGGTGTATTCCATGATACACGGCCTACAACAAATTCATTTAATTCTGTATCTGGGAATGTAACGCAACAACCATCAAGGTCTACACACGCAATTGCTTCAAGAACTCCTGAAGAACATCGTTCACTTTCCGCAATATAAATTCCTGCTTTATCTATAAGATATCCTGTAACCTCATAAACACCAGGAACGATTGTTAATCGTGTAGGATTATTTCCTTGCACGGTTACAACTATTGTAAATTCATCTTCAATAAGATTATTATTTAATCCTGAAACACGTTTCAAAATAATTGATGCTTCTTCATCTTCTAATAAATTTTTTCCAAAGTTTACAAATGACCATGCATGTGTTTCATCCAACATTTCAGGTTTGTAAGATATTTGTTTCTCGCTTTTTTCTGAGAATAATCCCTGTGAGAAACAGGTTTCATCGCCATCTTCATTGGTTACACATTTCTCAAATGATTTTTTTTGTACACGCACATTGATATCGTGTAATTGATGTAATTCAATAACTGGTTGACTTAAACCTTGAACTGCATACCCAATAATTGCTTCTTGATCTTTAAAATCATATGTATTAACAGATATAACGCCAGATAAATAATTTGATTTTACTAATTCAATATTCCCACCATAGACTGCAGGATATTTTGCATCTAGAGTTCCCTGCGTATTTGTTTCACCAATTTCACAATAATCTTGGTTAGGTACATCAAATCCAATTTTTACAAGATCTAATGGTTCTTTTGTAAAACTATCAACTACAATAGTCCTTACAAGTTGTGTGTTTCTTTTATTTTTATCACAAACCATAGATGGATTTAAACTTTGAATGATAGGAGGTTGTACATAATCTGCAACAGCTGCTGCATTATTCACAATATTTGATTCTAATGCAAAGTTAAAGGTATATCCTGTGCCACCTAATGCTTTTGAATCTCTGATTGAAACTAAAACAGGATATGATAAATCATACGTATTGTAATATCTTTGAAAATTAAAATTAAATGGAATCACGGGTAATGGGCTTTTAATAATATTATTTTCTGGTTCAATTATTTTTTCACCTTCATTAATATCTAAGTATGGTTCCCATCCATAATAGTCAAAAGAAATTTCTACATCTTTTGCTTTTGTAATTGGAAGAATCATGTTATCATACGATTTCTGAATTAATGGTTGATTGTCAGATTGAGGATATTCAAATCTATAAAAATCTACACTACTTTGGTATCTTATTAATGGTACAGTTGACGTTAACATATTTTTGATATCTTCTTTTACTAAAGGTGTACTCCAAGAATTTGTGCTGACAGCTGCAAAGGTGAATGTATTTGTAGGTGGGAGTTTAGAGGAATCTGCTTGTGAATATGTTTGTAAATTATTTAAACCAATATTTTCTAAATATTGTTGATTGAGTTCTTGTTCCGTTAAATCTGATGCTACCTCATAAAAATGTTTTAATCGCAATGGAACTTTAATAAAATATTGATTCATTTCATGACGAGCACCACCTTTCTCAGCAGAGATGTCTTGTTTCACCCAAAAATTTACAGTGTCTGTTGCAACTTTGACTGTCACACCATCAATTTTATTAGATTCAACAATAAACCCTTGAGATTTAAATGAATCAAATGCTGAATAACAAGAATCTAAATTTGCTTCAACATAATCAGCTAATTGTACTTCAATACTAAAGTCAGGATCTTCTTTTGCATATAATTTTGGTTGTTTGGATGTAAATACAACAGTAGATGCAGATGAAGGTTTTGAATTATAATGCCAATATGGAACTTTTAATGGTTCTAAATTAAGCCCATCTGATTCTGTTGGTGTTGATGCTGAAAATGTGCCTGTTGGATTAATGTATCCTCCTTGTTCACCAAGAGTGATCAATCCTTTTTTTGCTGTATCTTCAACACAACCTTCTACGAATTGTTGTAATGGACGAAATTCCTGAGGAGCATCTTCAATAATTGGATCTCCTGATGCTGTTAATCCTGCTTCAGTAGCTGACTGAGTTACAAAGATAATTCCTGCTGTTACAAAAACTAAAATGATACCAATAATGATAAAAACAGTAACTTGTCCCTTCTTAGAATTACTTTTATTAGTAGTACTACTGAAAATACCTCTTTTGTTCACCATCTTTTATGACCTTAGAAAAGTGTTTTATATTTATAAAGGTTTGGATATCTTACCTTACAAATTCAACGTTATCTAAATCTTCAAATTGCTTATCCCCTGTAAGAAATTTAACGCCGACCATTTTTGCAAAAATATATCCAACACAATCAACGTAAGACAATTTTCTTTTTCTGTGTGATAGTTTGAATTTGTTAGCTTCTTTTATGACTAAATCATTAATTTCAATAGTATAGATATTAAAATTTTCATATGCTTCTTCAGCAACTTTCTCTCCAAGAAATCGTAACAAACCATAATGTAATTCCATTAAATTTAATCTTGTGGTAATAATCCCAAGATGATTATATTTTTTATAATTGGGATTTTCTTTAAGAATTTCAAAAAACGCATAACTATCAAAGAAAAAAGTTTCTATTTCTCCCAACCTTCTCTCACCATATCTTTAAATTTTTGTCCAGAAATGTTTAATTTTCCTTTTAATGATCCATATACATGGGATAAGTTGGCTTCTTTTACAACTCCCAATAAAAGAACTTTATCATCTTCTTTTAGATTTTTCTCTTTAATTAAGCTATTTGGTAAAATTACACCCATAGAATTCCCCCATTTTTTGATAGTTACTTCAGTTGCCATTGTATAACTAAAGTATAACCTTTATATAAATGTATCCATTCTATCTTACAGTCGCACCATCTTTAACACCTGAAACACTAACTTTTTGCAATTCTTTCCCATCATAGAAGATTTTTCCATCTTTTGCGACAAGTTTTATTTTTACAAATTCGTCAAAGGTGATTTCTTTTTCTGCATTCTTTAATCCTTCAAATTGTACTTCTTGACCTAATTCAATATCTTCACTAGGATTGAGCCATGAAAGATTGCCTTCGTCATCTTCTGCGATCATACTCATTCCTTGTGAAAGTTCACCACGTAATTTTGCTGGTTTTAAATTTACACAGAACACAGCTTTCGTGCCAACAAGTTCTTCTGGTGTGAAATGTTTTTTTAATCCTGCAACGATTTGTTTTTTCTCTGAACCAAAATTCACGTGCATCACATAGAGTTTATCAGCGTTTGGATGGTCTTTAACTTCAATGATTTCACCAACTTTCATCTGGATTGGAAAGTCGTTTGATATAGGCAAGGTTTCAATTTTCTGTACGAGTTGTTCTGGTTTCTGTAATACACCTGTCCATTTGAATGAGATATCTTTCCACATTAGATTCTCTTCAGATAATGTTGTTTGAACTTTCTTTGATAAGATTGGCAGAATTGGTTGGACTAATATTGAAAGAGTTCGTGCAAGATTCACACAGAATCCAACTGCAGCTTTTGATTCATCTGAATCTTTATCAGACCAAGGTTGTGCTTTCTGAAAATATTGGTTTCCAATATCTGAGATTTTAAGAATTTTTTTAACTGCATTCTTGAAGTCAAAGGTGTGGTAATGTTCTTTGATTTCGGTAATGAGAGTTGTAATCTCTTGTTCTAATTCTTTTTCTTCAGCAACTGTTTCAATGGTTAAATAGTTTTTCTGTGCGAATACTAAAGTCCTGTAACAGAAGTTACCAAGGTTGCCCATTAAGACGTTGTTGATGACTGCTTGAAAATCTTTGAAGTCTAAATTAATATCTACCACTTTATTATCTAAATGGGATGCATAGTAAAATCGTAAGGATTCTGCATCATATAATTTTATGAAATCATCTGCTGTGAAAAATGTACCACGAGATTTACTCATTTTCTTTCCATTAACTGTAATGAATCCATGTGTTTGAATTTTTGGTAAGGAAAATCCAACTGCCATCAACATTGCTGGCCAAAATAAGTAATGAAAATAGACAATATCTTTTCCAAGGATGTGCGTGATTTCTCCACCTTTCCAATAATCTTCCCACTTCCAGTTATGTTGATCTGT
The DNA here is from genome assembly GCA_013204355.1 of Candidatus Woesearchaeota archaeon. GTDB lineage: Archaea > Nanobdellota > Nanobdellia > Woesearchaeales > GW2011-AR9 > 1-14-0-10-32-24. The sequence continues at coordinate 11,196 of JABMOA010000064.1, forward strand.
ATAATTCTTTGTGGAAGAAATGTAACCAATAGGCGCATCTAACCATACATAAAAGAATTTCTTGGAACCTGTTTCTTTTTCTGATCCAGGAATTTCAAATCCGAAATAGGGTTCATCTCTGGAGATACACCAATCTTCTAATCCTTCATTCATCCAATTCTGTAACCAATTCTTAATTTCTGATTGGAAATTACTTTGATCAATCCATTCTTTAAGTTGTGTGGTGAATTTGGATAATTCAATGAAATAATGTTTAGATGTTTTAAGAACTGGTTTTGTTTGTGTGATTACACTGTATGGATTGATTAAATCTATAGGATTGTAAATTGTTCCGCAGGATTCACATATATCACCATATTGTTCTTCAGCTTGACATTTTGGACATGTTCCTTTAACATATCTATCTGGGAGAAATCGCTTAGCTTTCTCATCATACATCTGTTCCATTGATTTAATTTTTACAAATCCTTTTTCTTTTAAAGTTTTGAAAAAGAATTCTGCAAATTCTTTGTTTTCGGGAGAATGTGTTTTATAGAAATTGTCATATTCAACTAAATAATCCTTGAAATTTTTAACAAATTCTTTCCTATATGCTTCTGCAAATACTTCTACATCAATCCCTGCTTTTGCTGCATTAAGTTCAACAGGCGTTCCATGCATATCTGCTCCGCCAATGAAGAGTGCATCTTTTCCAATGATTTTAAGAAATCTTGTGTAGACATCTCCTTGGATGTGTTCCAGCATGTGACCTATGTGTAATTTGCCGTTTGCGTATGGAAGTGCACATGTGACGATTGATTTTGTCATGGGATTTGAAATAAGATAGATATTATATAAACATTACTTTAAAAATACTAAAAATTCCACAAAACTATTAAATAACCTCTTCTCAAATAGGTATATATGTTTAAATTCCTTAAAAATCTATTCAAGAACGATGAACCTAAAAAGAAGGATGTCCCTACAGATGATCTTCAATTATGGTTAGATCATGAAACGTCAAAACATGAGTTTAATGGATATATTGAAAAGTATCTTTCTAAAGTTGGTGAATTGAAATCAATGATTTTTGAAAAGAATAAAATTTTAGAAGTTCAAGAGATCCCAGATAAACATAAGGGTGTTGAAGCGAGAGTTCAGAATATTGTTGTAGGACACAGGGATAATTATGTTAAAGAGGTATTTCGGTTTACGGAAAATCTAAGTGTGACGGAAAATCTAAATTTTTCTGATTCAATCAAATTCAATAATTCTTTGAATGGAATGATTGATGAGTTAGCAAAAAAAACAGGAAAAAGTCATGAAGCTACCGAGCATTTATTTGCAAAGGATATAGAACCCATATTCAAATCCATTGGTGAATTAAATATATTAGTGAAGAAGTTTTCTGAAGATACACATAAACTGAACATTCATGAAATTTTGAAAATTCAGGAATTAATTACTCAGTTACATGAAGATGATAAGAAGAAGAAAGAATTTAATAAATTAATAAATGAATCTAAAGAAGAACAGAATCAATTACAACAGGATCTTGAAATATTAAATAAGAGATTAATGACATTAAATGAAAGTGAAGAATTTAAAGAATTTCAGAAACTTCAGGAAGAAAATGAACTTCTTAATAAAAACATGAATCGTTTAGATCATGAGATCCATTCATACTTTTCACGATTACAGAAACCTTTCCGAAAATATGAACGTCTTGCATCACATAATAAAACATTAAAAGCATATTTGGAAGATAGTGTAATTGCATTTAAAGAAGATAAGGATTTAGATATATTGGTAATATTACAGGCTTTAATAACAAATATTAATATTTTTAATTTTGATGAAAGACAAGAAACTAATTTCTTAGAAATGATTGAAGATGGAAGTTCTGCTTATTTCAAGATTTTACATAATAGAGAAGAAGATATCTTACATAAAAAAGATTTATTACTAGAATCCCTGAATAAGATTAATGTCATGAATGAGATTAAAGATCTCACCGATGAAATAAGCAAGTTAGAAGAAAAATTAAATTCGGTTCATGAGATTGGTGGGAAAATAGATTCTAAATTACAACATTTTGATACTAATGCAATCAAGAATGAAATTGTGACAAGATCAAAAGAATTGTTGAATGTAGAATTGAATATTATTTAATTATTCTATTTAAGAAAGTCTTTTAAGGAAAGAAATATTCTAATTTATTATGAGGCTAGATTGATGAAGAAGTTAATTTTTTTAATATTTGTGTTATTCTTATTATTAGTTACTGTGATTTATGTAGAAAAATTTGCAGTTTCTGATGAAGATCTCAAAAAAGGATTAGAAGATTTATCAGATGAAGAATTAGAGTATCTTTTGAATCAAACCAGCATAAGCGAGAATAATCCTCTTGTAGGAGAAGCTTCTCGTAGTGAATTTTATAGAACTTATGATGGAAAGGTAGTATCATCACTTAGAGTATATGAACTCTCTAAATTACTTTATGAAGAAAGATCCTATAGGAACCTTCAAGAAAGAGAGATAAAATCAATTATTGCTCAAACACAAATTAATTGTAACTTTAAAACTGCGCAAGAATTATTAGCAACATGTCCAACTGAAAATGAGATTAAAATAATTCGGAATGATTTTAATATTGTTTTTGATAAAACTCCTGCACAATGGTCATGTACCAATGGAGGAAAAGAATCTTCTGTGATGCTAACTATGTACAATACATTTAGATTAATGAAATGTACCCCCTTTAATCAAAAATTCATCTGGGCACCAAAATATAATAATATGTATGATTGGACAAAGAGTTTAAACCTTAAAGAAATTCAATATTTTTCATGTCCACCTAATGAAAATTGTTTTAATCATGCTGGGAGCGATACCATTTATTTATTAATGGATGATTTAGACAATCCAATTTATAGAGAAGTGATAAATTCTAATACTGGTAGCGGAGTAGGATTTCTTCCCGTATTAACAATTCATGAATCACGTCATACAGTTGATGGGGGACATAAAGGCCATACTTGTGCCCTCAATGATCAAACATTACAGGAATTAGGAGCGTGGGGTGTTCAATATCATTTACTTAATATGTTAGCTAACAATACAGGAAATTATTTTTCAAGTTACGAAGAAAATAGATTTAGAAATTCAGCAAAAAATATTTTAAAAACAAGATTCTGTTCATGAATGATTTATAATTTTAGTAATTAGAATTATTTCTTAACCTTAGGTTTCTTTACCTTAGGCTTTTTCATCTTTTTTGTTAATGCAATACTTTCTTTACAATGTTCACATTCAATGACAAAAGCTGGAACACCTTGGAAACTTTTCCGTTTATAGATAGTTGTACCTTCACCTTCTTTCCCACAATGTGGACATGTGTATGCTGCTTCCATAGTTAAGGATTCTTCATGTTCAGCTTTTTCTTCAGTATATTGACATGAAGGACACACATAAACAGTTGCACGAATTTTAACCTTACCTTTTTCAACAGGCTTGCCCATTTTTGCAGATTTACATTTAGGACATTTTTTCTTATGGACCCATGCGAGAATTTGACCTTCTGGATCTAATGTTCTGTTTGTGAAATACAAACAATCGTCCATTGATTCAGGAATATCTAATGCCATGTTACTTCTTTTTAACCTTCGCCTTTATATGTTTTTCTACTGCCTTCAACCTTTTAAGTTCAATTGAGATTGCATCTTGGTTTAATCGGATGTAGCGGGGGCAAGTTGTGTATTCTAATTCGTTATCTTTACAATATTTTACGATTGATTTTCTTTCCTCTTCATCGTAGAAATTTACTACTACAACAAATCCTAAATCTAATGGATGAACAACATCATATTCAGCTAAATCAAACACGACTTTTTCTCTAACTTGTTCAAGGTAAATGATTCTTTTTTGTAATTGGTGGAGTGATTTTAATATCTTCGCTAATGAAGTTTTATCTTTTAATCTATCAATTTTAGATAAATCAAATGTGTTGCTTGAAATAAATCCTCCAACATCTGCATCTACTAATTTCCATTTTCTGAAACTCGCAACCATGATGTCTGCATATCGCCCATCACATAAATCTGTACCAATGCTCCCAGACACATCCATAATGACAAGGCAATCGTTCTTTTTACAGATGTCATAAATTTTTTTCATGGGTTGGTCTGCGAAATAACCACCAGGATTTTGATAGAGAAGTGCGTTTGCTGATTTTGATTTTTCTTTGAGATCATCAAGATCTATTTTTGCAAGATGACATTTCACATTTACAGATGTTAATCCTAACTTTTGTGGAATTTTTTGGTAGCTTAACCACCCACCTTCTTCAGGAATGAGAACGGTTCCTTTTTCAACAGCACATAATGCAGAAGCAATTGCGATATCCCCCCGTTCTGTGACTACTACATTATTGTGATCTGTTAATTTCTGCAGAATTTCTGTGATTGTTTTTGTTGCCATGTTTGTTAGAAGGAGGTTTACCTTTTTATACTTTTTCTATTGTAACGAATTATTTTTTCTTATAGCACGACCAGATTCGGCTTATCAATGTAAATATTGTTTGAATCGGCCTCCCCGTAGGGGGCATCCCCCTCGGCATCTTTAGAAGTAAAATTGGAAAAGCCTCATTAATTGGCGCTGCCTATAGAAAAATTAATTACTTTACAAAACTCATGCCCAATACCAACTGATTCTGGATTGCTTTAGATGTGACGATTCCTACAACCTTTCCTTTTTCTACAACTGGAATTGCTGATAATTGTTGAAGTGCAATTTTTCTAAATGCGGTGTAGGCTGTTTCTTTTGGAGACAATGTTTTAATTTGTGAAAATGGTCGTGAGATTTGTTCTAATGTTACAACTTCCTTTAAAGTTATAGGTAATGATTGTAGTGATTCTAGATTTAATAAACCTTTGAATCCTTTGCCTTGCACGATATATGTTTCTTCTTCAGGATTACTTTTGATGAAGGCTTCTAATTTCATGGAAGGTGATAATGTTTTAAACTTTTTATTCATGAGCTTTGATACTTTAATTTTGGATAAGATTTGTCGTACTAAAACTTGTTGATAACTTACACCTGCAATGAAGTAGAGAAATCCTCCTATTAAAATAAACCATAATCCACCACCTTGATTTGAAAAGATGCCGATGACACCCATGATAATTAAGAACGCTGCAAAAATCTTTCCAACGGTTGATGCAATTTTTGTTGCTTTCCTTAGATCTTTGTAATATGCATAGAGGATTGCACGGAATGCACGTCCGCCATCAAGTGGGTATCCGGGCACAAGATTGAATGCTGCAAGAATGAAATTAAGTTGATAGAGATATAATGTGATTGCAGATACAATACCATTTCCATTAAATGTGTGAATAAGGAAGAAAATAACTCCTAATAATAATGAAAATAATGGCCCTGCAATTGCCATCAAAAATTCTGAAGATGGCTTCATGTCCTCTTTTGTAATGCCTGCAACACCACCAAAAAAGAAAAGTGTAATAGATTCAACTTTGATATTTTTTGCACGTGCGACTAATGCATGCGATAATTCATGTAATAGTACTGAGAGAAAAAGAAGGAATGCTGCTGATAGTCCCATCAACCAATATGTTGTGGTTGATGCGTCTTTATAGAATTCTGGAAAATATGCTGTAGCTAAGCTCCATGTTAATAATAAGAAGATGAACCACCATGAATAATGTAATTGTATGTCTATACCAAATAAACGTAAAACTTTCATAGAGTGTGCCATTTCTGTATCTATAAAAAGGGAGGTATAAAAGGGTTTGTTGTAATTCAAGAATGAGAAAGAAAAAGAATTGGATATCTATTCAACATCAATACGCATGGTTTCTGTTGTCATGAATCCATCTACAACGACACATGTTTGTGGTTCAAAGAATGCGTATTCATAAGTATCGCCATTATAGAATTTTTCACTTTTCATTTTTGCACAACTTCGTGTTCCAATAACCATTGCACCAACTTTTCCACGTACATTTTTGAACACAACAGATTCTCCAACACCAATCTTTAATGTTTTTGGGCTAAATCCTGCTTTAGTCATTTCTACTATGTTTTCTTCAATATTAACTTCTTGAATATCTTTAACAACTTCTGTTTTCTTTTCTTCTACTTTAGGTTCTTCCTTAAGGTCTTCTTTAGGTTGACTTTCAACGCCTTCTGTTTTTACAGTTGATTCTTCAGATCCAAAGGATGCAAGAAGGTTCACAAAGAATGATGATACGCCGAATTTTAATTTTTTAAAGAATCCGACTGCCTCGTAAGTTACTTCTTTTGTTTCAATGCCTTCTTTTAAAAAAAGCATGGAGTTGGATGATGAAGCCATCTTTTTTATGAATGCTTCTGAAACGTAAATATTTAAACTTGGTTTTGTGACTGCTGTTGTAGTTACTTGAGTTACTTTCCCACTTTCTGTTACAAGGCCAATCACAAGTTCTGTATCTTTAATATTGATGTTGATCTGTTCATCACCAAATAATTTGTCAAATGGTTTTGGAATTTCTTGTCCTTCAAAATCAGCTTCAATTGTGCTAAGTTCTGCATCTAAACTTGCAGCAGAAATAGATGTAGATAGTAGTAATAGTATTGCTAATAATGTTAAATATTTTCTCATTGTATCCCTCCTAATGTATGTTAAATAAAATGGTTCTATTAAAAGGTTGTGGAAAAGAATGACGCTGTCCAGAAAGTCATAAAAGTGTATACTACGTGCCGGCACACCGATTTTTTCTTGAGAAAGAAAAAATGTGCCTATTGCAGGTAGTATACAAAATAGGGACTTTCTGGACATCGCCAAAAGAATAGAAGGATTAATTCTTTTTATGATTAAGTACGTTGTCTTTCAATGTTGCTTTTGATTTTGTTAGAAGTGATTCTATTTCTTTCTTAATTCTATGTTTTACATTAAAATCTGTAATCTTAGTAACTTTTTTAATTTTTGAAAATAATGCTTGATAATCTGTTACTGATAAATTTAATACTTGTTCCTTTAAATTTAAAATTGTGAAGGGTAATTTTCTTATTGTTAACCAAATCGCAATAAATACAAACCCACTAAATACAGGTATTTCAAATACTTCTGGAATTTTAATTAATGATTCAAGATGTAATATTGATGGAAATGCAAAAAAGTAAAATAATACAACTAATATTATCCAATAAAATGAATGAAGAATATCTATATGTCCTCCAAGGTGATAAGTCGTTTTTGAATAATCCCATAATTTTACTTTTAAAACTTTTTCAGAATAAATGCCACCAATATATTCTACTAAGATCATAGAAATAGATGCAATAAGAATTAATGGAATGATGGAGAGATTACTAAATAAATTTAACATGAAAATTAAAATGATACCCCCAAATCCATAAATGGGACAAAATGGGCCTTTAAAATATCCAGCGTTAGTTAATTTTTTATCAACAATTGTTCTGTATCCTGAATCTAAAATCCATCCAATAAATGAAAAGATTAAAAATTCAAGAACGATTGTTGTAAATGGCATATGAATTAAAAAGAATCTTGGTTTATATATTTACCCTTTCACATTCCCAATCGGTTTCAATGCAACAACTCTTCGTGTGATGCCCGCTGCTTCCAAAGAATCTACAACGGTTTCAATATCTTTGTAGGCTTTTCCAGCTTCTTCTGCTAATCCTTTCATGGATGTGCCATGGACATAAATTCCACGTTTCTCCATATCTTTTTGAAGAGCTGCTCCATCAATATCTCGGATTGCTGCTGCACGTGACATTGTTCGTCCAGCACCGTGCGCTGTGGATGCAAACGTTTCATCTGCACCATCAGTTCCTACTAAAAGATATGATCCTGTTTCCATGGAGCCACCAAGAATTACTGGTTGTCCTACTTTTTTATATGCTTTTGGAAGTTCAGCGTGCCTTGATGGTCCAAAGGCACGTGTTGCACCTTTACGATGTACAAGAAGTTCTTTTTCTACACCATCTACTTTATGCATTTCTAATTTTGCAATATTGTGTGCGACGTCATAAACAAGTTCCATTTCCATTTCTTCAGCTGTCTTTCCAAAAATTTGTGCAAAGACTTCACGAATTCTATGTGTAATTACTTGACGATTTGCAAATGCCATATTTGCAGCACATGCCATTGCTTTAAAATAATCCTGTCCTTCAGGAGAGTTGAATGGTGCACATGCTAATTCTCTATCAAGAATTTCAATCCCATATTTTGGCATGACATCAAGGAATGTACGAAGGTAATCTGTTCCAATTTGATGGCCAAATCCACGACTACCACAATGAACCATGATAACAACTTGTCCTGGTCCTGTAATGCCAAATGCTTTTGCTGCTTTTTCGTCAAAAATGTTTCCTTCCTTAACTACTTGTATTTCTAAATAATGATTTCCACTTCCTAATGTTCCAATTTGATTGAATCCACGCGCAATTGCTTTGTCAGAAACTTTTGTAATATCTGCTTGTGGGATACATCCATGTGATTCAATGTTTTCTACATCTGATGGCCATCCTAATCCTTTGTCAACAGCCCATTGTGCGCCTTTAAGCATAACGTCTTTGAATTCTTCTTTATCTATTTGAACAAATCCTTTACATCCAACACCTGCTGGTACTTTTTTATATAAAGTGTCAACAAGTTCTTTGATTTTTGGCATGACTTCATCTACGTGTAGATTAGTTCTGATAAGTCTCATTCCACAATTAATATCAAATCCGATGCCACCTGGTGATATAATACCACCTTTAGCTGGATCAAATGCAGCAACGCCACCGATTGGAAAACCATATCCCCAGTGACCATCTGCCATACAGAACGCATATCGTTGGATTCCAGGAAGTGTTGCAACATTTGTAATCTGATTAAATACTCCTTCATCCATTGAAGCCATTAATTCTTTATTCGCAATAATACGCGCAGGAACTTGCATGCCTTTTTTGTATGATGTTGGAATTTCAATAGTTACATCATCTATTTGTATTGCTTGTGGAGGAGGACCCAATGTACGTTCTTTGAACTGGGTGAAAGGTTTTTTAGGTTTATCTGCGTTTGTAGGATTCATAAAATTGAACTTGGTTAGAAGATTTATAAAAGTATCGTGTATATTGAATTGATTTTAGTTCAAAGATTATTATATACCTCTTAATTCTTAAGAAGGTTAATCATATTATCCCAAATAAATTTTGAGGTTTAGTAGAGATTATATTTCTATGATGAAGATTGTAAAATGTCGTTAAATCTCCTATGTCCTTGCCTTCAAATAAAGCATTATAAATTTTACTTTTATAATCGGCAAAATCACCTGGATGTTTAAATGCAAAAGGTTTCAATTCATGTTCATATGTTTGTATTAAATGATCTGCAAAAGGAAATAAAATTTCTTTATCAGAATCACTCATTGGTTCAACAAGAGATTTTCTCGCTAAATTAACAACATGCCTATCTTCTTCTGAGGTTGTAACATCATTAACTGCTACAGGTGATAACCTCCAATATCCATCTAGTGACCCATTAAAATGAATTATTCGTCCACAAGCAGAATGATATTGACCTGTTTCTGAGGAAAGTATTGGTTTACTTTGTCTAAATTCCTGAAATAATCCAACAGATTTTTGTGCATCTTCTCCAAAAAAAGAGGGGTCATGAGCTGCAAGAAAATAATTATTTATTGAAGTCATGATTGTTCGAAAAGATTTCTTCATGATTTTATTATTAATTAACTTTACCTTGTCTTTGTCTAAGATTATTACACCATTTCCTTGTGCACCAATATTAGGTTTATACAAAAATTTATTTACTCCTTTTTCTTCCATTTCTACTAAAAATTTGTCTAATACTTCATGATTATTTCCAATGTATGCTGTTGTAGGAATATTAGTGGTAATATCTGTTCCTGTTAAAAGAAGCTGTTGTAATATTTTTGCAGAGGAAAAGCATTCTAGAAAAAGTGGGTTTGTTATAGTAGTGTGATGTCCATGATAAATTAGTTGATCTAATCCAGTACCAAAAATAATTCCATGATTATCTTCTCTAACTACTTTAGGATCTCTTAAACGCATTGATGAACAGCCAATAGTTTCAACTCCTTTCTTTTCCAACTTACTTTTAATATTCTTACGTCTGACATCAGCTAAAGGTCTATTCATAAGAACAATTGGTTTTCCCTCAGAAGCTACTATCAGTTTATCTACTAAAGTTTCAATCAAATTATCATAAGTACCTAAAAGTTTAAATCCTTTCATACCAGAATGAATACCATTAATTTCATAGCAGAGAGGTACACCTGTGTGATTCTCAATTGCCACATCCACACCATAAAAATTATTGTTGAAAATACCCATAATTATAAAATAATAGAATTGGTTTATAAATCTTTCTTCTTTGTTGTCCCTTTGAAGTAGTGTGTCTTTTTGTCCTTGTGTCCACACTTAATCAAAGAGCCATATTTTCTTCCACAATCCTTATAATAAACCAACCTAAATTACACCTATGTTAACACAACGTGAATTTGGAAGGCAGATCATTCATATGTTAATGGGATTTGTAATTGTTGCGTTGATTCATTTTAATATATTTACTTCACGAATTTTATTTTTATGTATCATTATTGGAATCTTGTTGAGTTTCATTTGTAAATATACTAGGATCCCAATTATTTCTAAATTTCTTGATTGGTTTGAACGTGATTCTGCAACGTTTCCTGGTAAGGGTATGATTTTCTTTTTTATTGGGACGTTGTTAGTTGTAAAATTATTTCCAAAAGATATTGCGCTTGCATCTGTGATGGTTCTTGCAATGGGGGATTCATGGAGTCATATTATTGGTGCTAGGATTGGAAAGATAAAGAATATCTTTAATGG
>JABMOA010000065.1 GCA_013204355.1 Candidatus Woesearchaeota archaeon
GCGCAATACAGGTTTATTTGTATTTTTGGTTCGTTTGAATAGGCCCATTGAGGTATTGGTAGTGCTTTACCAAAGGACGGCTTATTCAAACTTTTTTTTATAAAAAAGTTTCGGATAGTTGTGATTTTCAATATCAAAAAAATAGATTGAGGTCCCTCCTTTTTCCTAGCAATTATAGGATTATAAATTTAGATAACACATATGAACAGGATACTTATCTATCAATTAAAGATGCATATTTAAAAGTAATAGGAATGCCAATTAAAATGGAATTGAATAAAACCAATTTTGAAAAGGCAATATCAAAAAAAACAGTTAAAACTAAAAAATTAGCAATATTTCATATTCAAGCACCAAGTCAGAAAATGAATCATAGGAATGCTTATGGTATTAATTGGGTTGACGTTTCCAATATGTTAGAGAATAATGGTTATCAGACAGTTGAAATATTGACTCCATCAGAAAATAATAAACCAATTTTAAGGAATTTCTTGTTTTTAAATCTGAAAGAACTTTTTGAAACTATTGAGAGAAGCGATATTTTTATCGGATTGGATTCTGGACCAGCTCATATTGCCCAATTATATCAAATTAAGTCTTTTCTTTTCTTTGGTTCAGTTTTACCTGAATTGAGGTTGGATTTAAGTAAGTTTTCGGGATATATTTTTCAATCTCCCTGTGAGTTTTCTGGGTGCTATCATAGTATCAAAGGAACTAAAGGAGCAATTTGTAAAATTGTTGGAGAATTTGAAGAGCCACCTTGTTGTGTTCACACTTCAAATAATGTAATTGATCAAATAGAAAGACAAATTCGGACATAAAAAAAAGGGCAAAGCCCTTTTTTTAAATTGGTTTAAAGAATTGTTTAGCTTACAGATTTAACAACCGCAGCAAAAGCTTCAGGATGATTCATTGCTAAATCAGCCAACACTTTTCTGTTCAATTCAATTCCATGGGTATGCACTTTTCCCATAAATTGAGAATAAGACATTCCATGAAGACGGGTTCCTGCGTTGATTCTTTGAATCCACAAGGCCCTAAAATTTCTTTTCTTGGTTTTTCTATCGCGATATGCATAGGTTAAACCTTTTTCAACGGCGTTTTTAGCAACCGTCCATACGTTCTTTCTACGACCCCAGTATCCACGGGCCATTTTTAAAACTTTCTTTCTTCTAGCCCTGGAGGCTACTGCGTTTTTTGCTCTTGGCATATTTCTATTATTTGTGGTAAGGCGCTGTCAATTAATACATTGACAATCTTTGATGCACGTACCAGGTTAAAACTATATTTTTAAAAGGTATTTTACGTTTGGTTCGTCACTTGCTGAAACATAACCCGTATGTCCTAAAGCCAATTTTCTTTTCTTTGACTTTTTGGTAAGGATGTGGTTCTTAAACGCATGTTTAAATTTAATCTTACCGCTTGCTGTTAGGCTAAATCTCTTTTTAGCTCCTGAATTTGTTTTTTGTTTTGGCATTTTATTGCTATTTAAATATTACTTGCCTTTTGGAGCAAGCATCATGATCATTTTTTTTCCTTCTAACTTCGGCATTTGTTCTACTTTTGCTTCATCTTTTAATGTATCCGCAAACTGTAATAACAACAATTCTCCTCTTTCTGCATAGATGATAGACCTTCCTCTAAAAAAAACATACGCTTTTACTTTATTTCCCTCTTGTAAAAACTTCTCTGCATGCTTTCTTTTAAATTCAACATCATGCTCATCTGTATTCGGTCCAAATCTTATTTCTTTTACAACAGTCTTTAACTGATTGGACTTCATTTCCTTTTGTTTCTTTTTTTGTTCGTAAAGAAACTTTTTGTATTCTAATATTTTACAAACCGGAGGGTTCGCAGCTGGTGAAATTTCCACCAAATCTAATTCCAAATCATCCGCCATCTTCAGCGCTTCGGCTGTAGAAAAAATACCATTTTCTACATTGTCTCCTACTAAACGAACTGCATCTACATCGATGTATTTATTTATTTTGTGAGGGTTTTGGTTTGTTCTTCTATAACCGGGTTTGTAATTTTTACTTTTCAAATAATTTTATCCTTCTAATTCTTCATTAAAAAATGTTATAAACTGATCTAACTTAAAAGTTCCAACATCTCCATGGCTGTGTTTTCTAACTGCAACCAGTTCACCATCAGCTTCTTTCTCTCCAATTATAAGCATGAATGGAATTTTATTCATCTCGGCATCTCTTATTTTTTTGCCGATTTTTTCGTTCCTATCATCAATCAGGCCGCGAATATCGTTATTATTCAGATAATTTAAAACATTTTGCGCGTAATCATTAAACTTTTCACTAATTGGAAGTATAATAAATTGTTCAGGACTTAACCACAAAGGGAAATTTCCGGCACAATGCTCTATCAAAATAGCAATAAATCTTTCCATAGAACCAAAAGGTGCTCTATGAATCATCACAGGTCTGTGTTTTTGATTATCAGCCCCAATATATTCTAATTCAAACCTTTCTGGCAAATTATAATCTACTTGTATGGTGCCCAATTGCCAAGATCTACCCAAGGCATCTTTTACCATAAAATCTAATTTTGGGCCATAAAAGGCCGCTTCGCCTAAAACGGTGACTGTTTTTAGATCTCTTTCTGCAGTTGCCTCAATAATGGCGCGCTCTGATTTCTCCCAGTTTTCATCGCTCCCGATATATTTCTCTTTGTTTTCTGGATCCCTAAGTGAAATTTGCGCAGTAAAATTTTCAAAACCCAATTTGGTAAACACAAACATTACCAAGTCAATCACTTTTACAAATTCTTCTTTTATTTGATCTGGTGTACAAAAAGGTGGGCATCATCTTGCGTAAATCCCCTAACCCTGGTTAATCCATTTAATTCTCCTGATTGTTCATATCTGTAAACAGTTCCAAACTCAGCTAAACGTAATGGTAAATCTTTATGAGATCTCGGTTTAACTTTGTAAATCTGACAATGATGCGGGCAATTCATCGGCTTTAGAA
>JABMOA010000066.1 GCA_013204355.1 Candidatus Woesearchaeota archaeon
GCGCTGTCCAGAAAGTCCCTTTTGTGTATACTAGCGCCCTGGCGAAGCCGAGACACACGAGATAGACGAAGTCTAACTCGTAGTAGGTGTCGTGCCCTAATATACACTTTTATGACTTTCTGGACAGCGTCCTTAAATCACAAATCATTTAAACAGATATAAGGGGCTTAAGCCTATGATTAGTCAGCAATCTCTTACGCCATGTATCTCAGACCTATTTCATGGACTTTTTAAACAAAAAAATAACCTAAGAAAATACATATTACAACCCCACATTGTATGGACAGGATCAGGAAGGGAAGCTTTACGTCAAATTTTATTACAACTTGATGGCAAAAACATCGCAGTTCCAGGATATACTTGTCATGTTGTTCTAGATGCAGTAGAACGAGCAGGAAAAAACCCTACTTTCTATGATTCTTCCGTCATTGCAGATGTTAAGGATATAGAAAAGATAATTACAAAAGTTGATGCCTTAATTATAAGTTACAATTTTGGATTTCTTCCAGACATCGAAAGAATTGTAGCACTTTGTAAAAAACATAAAGTAATCTTAATTGAAGATTGTGCTCAAGCTCTTGGTGCAAAATATAATAATCAATTAGTTGGATTTTTTGGAGACTATGCTTTTTATTCATTTGGTATTAGCAAAAATATAGGATTTTGTGGGGGATTAATTGCAAGTAAAAAGAAAATCAAATTACAAAAAACAAAAAAAATGCCCCTTTCATATCTCATGAATACAATTATAAAATCATCTGTCCATACATTATTCTTTCATCCTTTGATTTATAGATTCACAAAGAAATATCTTCAAGAAGAATTAGAAAAAAATCACCCTCCTTTAGCATACAAATTACCACGATATGCAAAAAATGTAATTCTTCATCAATTTAAACGATATAATAAGATTCAAAGAAAGAGACAACAAAATGCAGTTTATTGTGTACGTGAATTAGATAGAATCATTGATTTTGTAAAACCTATTGAAAAATCAGATCCATCATGGTTGTATTTTGTGATTAAAACAAATAATACACAAGAAATAATGCATCAACTACAGAAACATGACATTGAACTTGGAGAAATGCACACTTTCCAAGCATTATCTTCAAATCTTCCAAAATCCTTAGATATTGAAAACAAAATTCTTACATTTGCATTATATAGGGATTTACAAGATATCAAAAAGATTGTTAAAGGCATCAAAAACGTTTGTAGAAATTAAAAAAGAAATGGAAAATAAAAAAAATTTAAAATTAGGTATCATGCTTGTTATTTTATGTACGTTATTTACAGCAACAGGGCAATTATTTTTTAAGTATGCTTCTTATAATTTCTCTTTCAATTTTCTATCATTAATTCAAAATTATAATCTCATTCTTGGCTTTATATTCTATGGTTTAGGCGCTGTAATTTTGATGGTTGCATTAAAATATGGTGATTTGTCTTTGCTTTATCCATTTGGTTCATTAAATTTTGTGTGGGTAATGTTTTTATCTGCATTTTTACTTGGCGAAAAAATTAATAGTTTTAAAATCAATGCTGTGTTTTTAGTTATTTTAGGCGTTGTATTTATTGGAGGAAGTGAAAAATGAATCATAATTTATTTTTAGGTATGGGAATCATGACTTTTGCAACGTTAATTGGTTCATCAGGTGCACTTTTATTCAAATTGACATCTCAAAAATTAGAACAAAATATTTTTAAAATTCTTAAGATCCCAACATTTTATCTTGGCGCTTTTCTGTATGGACTCTCTGCTCTCCTCTTTGTATATGGGTTACGTTTCGGTGACCTTTCATCTCTTTACCCCGTTGTAGGTTTAAGTTATGTGTGGGTTGCATTATTATCTGTAAAATATCTTGGTGAGAAAATGAATGGGTATAAATGGGTTGGAATCATATTAATATTAATTGCAGTAATTTTTATTGGATTAGGTGCTTAAATATGGATGAACAAAACAAACAACGTATTGAACAATTCCTTCAAAAACACCCTCATTATATTTACCACACTATTCCCTTCAAAGAATTCATAGAAGAAGCATTTGATTGCACATATCATTTCATCACAGGAACAAAAGATGGAGAACTCAAAATTCTTTTGCCAATCACATCAGTTAAATCTAAGATTTTTGGTAACAAATTAATCTCTAGTTCTTATATAGAATATGGCGGATTTGTGGGAGATTTTAGATCATTTAGCGAAATTGTATCGTCTCTCCAAGAAAAATTCAAAACAGATCACGATTACTTAGAAATCCGTGGAAATATTCTTGGGAACCACCCCACCTTAGGAAAATATCTTAAGAAAGAAAATTTGTATAAGCGATTCGTTTTAGATTTAGAAGGAGACGTTTGGCAAGGCATTCAGAAATCAAAACGTAAAGCTATCAAAAAAGCAATGACGCTCGTTGAAGTCAAAGATGTTAAAGAAGATGAGCTAGATCTATTCTATCAACTCTACTTAGAGAATATGCGACGTTTTGGTTCACCTCCATATTCTAAAAAATATTTTCAATCATTCTACAAACATTTAGTTTCAAAAGGCATGGGGAAGATTCTTGGAGCCTATGTTGATGGAACCCTTGCATCTGCATTACTTGGGTTCACATACAGAAACCGTGTTCACATTTTAATTGCGATTTCAGATCCTAAATTTCAAGAATCACGTCCAAACGATGCAACTCATTGGAGTTTCATCAAATGGGGAATTGAAAATAAATACAAAGACTTTGACTTCGGACGCGTGAGGGAGGGCAGTGGGCAGTTTGAATACAAAAAGAAATGGGGCGGAGAATTGTTAGAACTTCCTTCATACTTCCTTTTATGGAATACTAAAGAAATTCCAATCGTAGATCCTTCATCTGCAAAATATAAATTAATGGTTGCAACATGGAAAAAGCTCCCATTGAAAGTAACCGAGAAACTAGGAATGAAGTTACGGAAGGAACTTGGGATTTAATCAAAAGGATTGACAACAGTTATATGTTTATATTCTTTAAAATCCTTAACATTTTCTGTATAAATGTGAAAAACTTTTGATTCAAGCATTGTTGCTGCAATCATTGTATCCCAAAAATGTTTTTGTGTAATTCTATACAACATTAAAGCATCTTTTAAAATCTTTTCATCATAATGGAGAACCTTCCATCCCGAATGTTCAATAATATCATTAATAATCTCTTGAGCTGTTTCTATTGGAAGAGGTTGTGGAACCTTTTTTGTGATAATAACCATAAATTCAGCAAGATTTTGTACAGAAATAGCATATTGTACTTTTTGACCCCAACATTTCTTCATAAGATTGAAAGCAGTTTCATGTTTCTTTTCGTCTGTTTTATCGTAGGCATAAACTAAAACATTACTATCAATTAAAAACAAAGGTTTAATATTTTCTGTCATGAAGATCATCTCTATTAAACATATATTTCCCTAACTTAAATCCTTTTTTCATCAACTGAATTTGTCGCTGAGAAATCTCATCATGTTTTTTTTCTTTTATCCATGCTGTCAGTGCTTGTTGAACGGCAGTACCAAGTTTACCTTTACCCACACCAAGTTCTTCTCTAACAGTTTCACGAAAACTTTGTTCAAGTCCATCATTGAGATTTATCGTAATTGTACCCATATGAACATTTAGGTTTTGGGTTTATTTAAATGTTCTGTTTTTTTCTAAGAAATTCCTTTGAAGGTAACTGAGAAACTAGGAATGAAGTTACGGAAGGAACTTGGGATTTGATTGATTCTTCCCAAAAGTTTATAAACTATAGTGGCTATAGTGGTTATAATGGCAACAACAATACAAATTAGTTCAGAAACAAAAGATTTATTGAATTCTTTTGGGACAAAAGAAGATACTTATGAAGACATTCTTAAACGAATGTATGCGTTAGCTGTCAAAGAGCAGTTAAGGGATTTCTTATTATCTTCAGATAATTGTATTTCTATCAAAGAAGCCCGAGATAGATTAAATAAAAAATGGCCAAGGTAGAAATTGTTAATTCTTTATTTGAAGAAATTGAGAAAAAATTTAAAGGAGAATCACATAAAATTATTGATTTATTAGAATCTTTAGAAGATAATCCAAAGAAAGGCAAATCTTTGGGGACCGTAGGAGGAATAATTATTAAGGAATTAAAATATAAAAATTTTAGATTTTATTTTATTACAGATGGTTTCAAATTAAAATGTATGGATGAAAAATCATTGATTGATTTATTATTAAAATTTGTTCGGATGTCGGATAAGAAACATCAACAAAAAGTAATCACTGAAATTAAAGGAATACTTCTTACACTTGGACCTAGTGGGTTTGAATGATTAAAATATTTCTTCTATCTTTTAGATTTTTAACTTATTTTCTTTCATCCAATCCCTACATCCAATCCACTTCTGACCTTCAACATAACTCCGAAATATCTCAACAGCCTTCCTACCTGAATTTCTTTCTAATAACGTTCCAACAAATCCTTTACCTTCAACCCCTTCCAAAAATTCCCATGGATGAAGATAGAACATGTACGGTTTTGGAAATACTTTAGAAACAGGATGTAAAAGTTTCAAGTATGACAAACCCGAATTCACCATAGGCCACACAAAGTTAGGTGATGGAAATTCTATTATACCATCTTTAACATAAGGTTTTCCTTTCATACCCCAATTAGCATACCTTCCAGGAAAATACCGAGCTAAACTACTATCATAACTATATTCATGTTCTTTCAACAATTTAAAATGATTTTTAGTTGTAATAAACTTCGGTGCTCTGAATCCCTTTACATCAAATCCATATTCTTTAAACACTTCTTTTGAATGTCTAATCTCCCATGAAGTATTAGCTGGATTCAATATTGAATGCGTATGTGAATGCGACGAAATTTCATGTTTTTTAGAAATCTCTTTAATTAAAGATTCATGTTTTTCTAGAAGTGAACTAACGGTAAAAAATGTAGCTTTAATTTTTTGATCATCAAAATAATTCAACAATTTAGGTATACATTCTGTTAAACTTCTAAATCTACCATCAACATCAGGTTCAAGATCCACAGTCATAATTTTTTTATTCATTTTCAATAAACACATTACTAACTATCATAAATATTTGTGTAAATGGATATTATTGTGCGTTGGAATATGTTCACCATCAATAAACATCCGATGCCATAATTCAAAATTCAATAATGTAAACATTTGTTTTCCATATAATAATTTAGATTTTTCATAATTTTCCCATATTTTTTTAATCACATCATAACTAAAATCTCCTCTTTCACGTACACTTTGAGGAGTAAACATTTGTTCCATCAAATCTTTCAATTCTTCCTTATACCACTTGTCTAATGGCATAAAGAATGCATGTTTCTTTGTATTAGATTTAGGCAACACTTTCTTCATTGCCTCTCTTACAACCCATTTATTGACACCGTTTTTAATCTTCAATGAAGGATGTAAATTATTTCCATATTCAACTAAGGTGTGATCTAAAAATGGCACACGTCCTTCAATAGAATTTGCCATCGTCATCCGATCATTAATATGCAAAACATAATTTGGCATCCATGTTTTAGAATCGTAATACAACATCTGATTCAACAAAGGAGAACGACCTTTTTGAAATACAACTGCACTTTGTTCACCTTCAAAATTCAACATTTCTTTTCTATCAGCATCACTTAAGATAGAAACAAAATTTCCATATGCTTTTTCCATATCATGTTTACATGCAGCTAAATCCTTTACCTTCTCCTTTCCTTTTTCACCAATAGACGAAGGGTAATCAAATAACTGATCAAATACTTTTATTGGTATGTGCTTGACACCAAAATTCATTAGTGCTGTAGGAATTTTTTGCAACTTTTGTAATTGCAACATTTTCTTATATTGTACATAACCACCAAATGTTTCATCGGCTCCTTCTCCAGATAATACAACTTTAACCTTCTTGCTTGCTAATTCAGACAATTTAAACTGCGGTATTATAACAGGGTCTCCATGTGGCATATCTAAATGCCATAACATTCTTGGTAACATGCCAGAGATTGGTCCATCAACAATAATTTCCTGATGATCTGTGTGAAAATGTTCTGCAATTTCTTTTGCTTTTACCAATTCATCAACTTTATCATTATAATCGAACCCCACAGAAAACGTCTTAACAGGATCTTTTTTGATTCCTGCAACTAGTCCCGTAATTGCAGCAGAATCTAATCCACCAGATAAATATACACCAATAGGAACATCTGCAATTAACCTTTTTCTAATAGACATTGACAATAATTTCTTAACTTCCTTTGCAGCATTTTTATCCTTCCTCATTTCGGGAAGAGGATAGTTCCAGAATTCTTCAATTTGTAATTCCTTATCTTTCAAGATCATATAATGTCCTGGGAGTAATTTTTTAATTCCTTGAAACAATGTATCTTCACCAGGCATATATCGTAAATTAAGATAATCTTTTGCAGCATTTTTATTTACACTCCTTGTAATGTTGTGTAATAATAACGCTTTAATTTCAGATCCAAAAATAAATCTTTCACCGTCCCAAAAATAATAAAGAGGTTTAATACCAACCCTATCTCGTGCAAGAAATAATTTTTTCTTTCTATCATCCCAAATGGCGAATGCAAACATCCCATTTAATCGTTCAAGAACCTTTTCACCCCATTGTTGATACCCATAAAGAAGAACTTCTGTATCCGTATTTGATTTAAATCTATAGCCTTTTTCTTTTAGTTTTTCGCGAATTTCATGAAAATTGTATATTTCACCATTATAAGTAATTGTAAGGTCCCCTTCCTTATTGGACATTGGCTGTGCACCTGCAGAAGAAAGATCAAGAATACTTAATCTTCTATGTCCCAAAGAAATACCAGAATTTGTATAAATGCCTTCTCCATCTGGGCCTCTGTGAACAAGGATAGAACTCATACTTTTAATTAGCTCTTGATCATCCCAATTAAATCCTGCAATCCCACACATATTTCCCTCAGTTATACCCCTAATTCTCTCTTTTTTTCATAATATAAAATTTCTTCTTGTAATTGTCTATTTCTATCCATCATATCTGCAATTAATCCTAAAATCATCAATAATAAACCAACAATAATTAAAAATACATTTCCATATACAATAATCATATAAGGATTAACTCTACTTACAATTAACCACCTGATAAATAAAATTATGCTACTAAAAGTCCCAAGACAAAACATCATAAATCCCGGAAACCCAAAAAATTTGAATGGCTCATAATCCCGTGCGCTTCTGATAATAATTAACATTACTTTTAATCCATATGAAAAAACATTTTTGACTACACGTGATTTCCCATTCCTTTCTCCAATAACCTTTAATGGGATTTCCATAATCCTAAATCTCTTTCGTGCTAAATCAATAAATACTTCTTGCGTATATGTAAATCTTCCAAATAATGTCAGTCGCATAGCCGCTTCTTTGGAATATGCACGAAATCCACATTGTGTATCATAAAATTTTTTATTAAGAAATACATTTAATAATTCTGCAAAAAACCTATTCCCAAATATTTTTATTTTTGGCATTTTAGGGGTAAGTTTTTTATCTTTAAATCGTGAACACGTTACCATATCAGCTCTATTATCAATAATTGGTTGGATTAATCGTGGAATGTCATTAGAATTAAATTGACCATCTGCATCTATGTTCACAATAATATCTGCACCCATTTTCAACGCTTCCGTAATTCCATCTTTGAATGTTATACCTAATCCAAGATTTGTTTTATGTGAAAATACTTTGTCTGCACCTGCCTTTTTTGCTAATGCAACTGTTTGGTCTTTTGATCCATCATCTATTACGAGCACCTTAACAGAATCTGCACAATCCCTTGGAATTCCTTTTACAACTGTTCCAATGGTTTGTTCCTCATTGAATGCAGGAATCATCACTACAACATTTAACTTATTTTTTATCATTAGATCACCAATGCAAGAATCACAAAAACTAATTGAAATCCATATAAGAAATATACAGTACTTCGTTCTGTTGTTTTTAATCGTAATTTATTCTGAAATGCAACACATAAATTTTCTAAACCATACATTCTTTTGTATCTTGGAATTAAAGTTCCATCTTCTTTAACTTTTGCAAAGCTTTCTTTTTGAAATAATCCTCTCAATTTGAGGAAGAATTGAATGATATAAGGAATAAATAAAATCAAAAATGCTTTCTCAAGGTTTGCAATAACCGCTATAATCCCAATCAACGCACCAACCGTATATGTAAGGGTATCTCCAGGAAAAATTTTTGAAGGAAAATGATTATACATTAAAAATCCAAGTAACGCAAAAATCATACATAACGCAACAACACTAAGCCATGGCGTTCCTGAATTAAAACTTAAAATTGCAAGCGTTCCTAAAATTAAAATTCCTTGACCAGCTTCCAATCCATTAAATCCCGCAAGCATATTAAATCCATTTGTACTCACCGCAATAATGAATGGAATCAAAATTAAAGGATATAATAAACCAAGGTCTATGTGGCCAAAGATAGGAAGTGACATCGTACGAGAACCAGCATTTATTGCCATAATTGGTGCAGCTGCTAATAATGTTAAAAGTGGTTTTTGCCATTGTCGTAATCCTATTTTCCATCCAAGGATATCATCCATAACACCAATTAAACCTGCAATTAATACTGCTGTTAACAATGCAAAGATTGATGCAACATTTGTATTCGTATCAAAAATAAATATTCTGATTGCAATATAACTCATAATGCCAACCATGAACATCAGGAGAACAACAACACCACCCATTTCAGCAACTTTTCGTTCCTTAAATTTATGGATATCTTTTCCCATAAGGCCTGCTTTCCTTGCACGTGAAATCCAGGCAGGAGTTATTAACCATGTAAGTACGAAAATACCTAAAAATAAAGGTAAGAAAACTGTTGCAGTTGTTGAGCTCATTATAAAGGTATTTCTGCCTATTTTGGTTTATAAGAATTGTGGAACCATGGGTTAAGAAGAATTATTAAATATGATGTTTAATAAAAATGACTAAAAACTCTACCTACAATATAACCCGTTGCAGTATATAATCCTGTTTTTGTACCATTTACTAACATGGATTTCATGTATCTTGGATCTTCTTTCAATTTTTCTTCAA
>JABMOA010000067.1 GCA_013204355.1 Candidatus Woesearchaeota archaeon
AAAATGGCAAACAACAAAAAATCAAGAATTTTTTGAGCTTGCCATTAAAGAATTAAAATGGCAAACAACAAAAAATCAAGAATTTTTTGAGCTTGCCATTAAAGAATTAAAATGGCAAACAACAAAAATAAAATATTTTTGAGCTTGCCATTAAAGAACTAAAAAATGGCAAACACAAAGAAATTAACATTTCTTAAGTTTGCCCAAAATAAACTAAAATGGCAAACATATTAAAAGAAATTACGAAGGTATTACCGGAAGGTACTGTAGCTGAAGCTACATTTGAAGGTGCAAATATTATTATTTACACGAAGGATAAAGATTATTTCTTAGATAATAAAGGGACAATTCGTGCTGCTGTCAAAGAATTCAAAAAAAGAATTGAATTACGGCCAGATCCATCTCTTTGTATGACAATGGAGAAGGCAGAGAAAGAAATTAAAAAACTTGTGCCAAAAGAAGCAGGTGTACAGGAATTCTTTTTTGATCCTCAACGTTCTGTTGTGATTATTCATGCTGATAAACCAGGATTAGTTATTGGGAAACAAGGTGAAGCTTTAAAAGAAATTGCAGAAAAAACTTGTTGGGTCGCAAAAGTTAAAAGAATGCCTCCAATTCAATCAAAATTAATTGAAAGTGTGCGTTCCGTTCTTTATGAAGATGCAGTTGCACGAAAGAAATTTTTAAGTAAAACTGGTCATCGGATTTATGATGGATGGTTACGTGGGAAAAAACATGAATGGGTACGATTATCTTGTCTTGGAGCAAGTAGACAAGTAGGACGTACGTGTTTCTTATTACAAACTCCAGAATCACGGATTGTTATTGATTGCGGAATTGATCCAGGAGAAGAAGGAACTGAAACATATCCTTACTTAGATGCACCTGAATTTAATATTAGCGAAATTGATGCAGTTGTTGTAACACATTCACATCTAGACCATTCAGGATTAATTCCATATTTGTTTAAATTTGGATATGAAGGTCCTGTATATTGTACATACCCAACACGGGATGTTATGGCATTATTACAACTAGATATGATTAAAATTCAACGTTCAAAAGGTCAAGAACCAATTTATAAAAGTGAAGAAGTACGAAAAATGGTTTTGCACACAATTTGTTTAGATTACGATGAAGTTACTGATATTACGCCGGATGTGAGATTAACAATGTATAATGCAGGACATATTCTTGGAAGTTCTATTGTGCATTTTAATATTGGAAACGGGTTACATAACTTTGCATATACTGGAGATTTAAAATATGGGCGAACAAATGTTCTTGAACCAGGAAATACACAATTTCCACGTATTGAAACATTAATGATTGAAGCCACGTATGGTGGAAAAGATAACTTTGCAAATGAAAAAGAAGCCGATGAATATATGGTTAATGTTATTAAAAAAACATTTGAACGCGGTGGAAAAGTTTTAATGCCCGTTCTTGGATCAGGAAGAGCACAAGAAGTGATGGTTATTGTTGAAAGATTAATTCGTGAAAAGAAAGTGCCAATGGCTAACGTTTTTATTGATGGAATGTTATGGGATATCACAGCAATCCATACAGCTTATCCTGAATATTTAAATAGAACTCTACGAGAAGAAATATTCCACAAAGGAAATAATCCTTTCTTATCTCCTATCTTCAAACGTGTAGGGTCTCATAAAGAACGTCAGGAAATTATTCATGATGGAACACCTGCTTTAATTCTTGCAACATCAGGAATGATGTCTGGTGGAGCATCCGTAGAATATTTCAAACAGCTTGCTGGAAATAAAAATAATTCTATTATCTTTAGTTGTTATCAACCTCCTGGAAGTCTTGGACATAGAATCAGGGCAGGTGCAAGTGAAGTCATGTTTGGTGATGGTGGTCAAAAAGATATTGTATCCATAAATATGGAAGTTCATAAAATTGAGATTACAGCCCATTCCGATAGAAGACAATTAATGAATTATGTTAAGCGATGTAATCCACAACCACGTAAAGTAATCGTTGTGCATGGAGAAGCTTCACGGTGTTTAGATTTGGCTTCAAGTATTCATAAGGCATATCGGATAGAAACGGTTGCACCTAAGAATCTTGAAGTAATTCGGTTGAAATAGAAATAACCTAAATATTTATAAAATACCTTCTTTCTTTAGGTTCTATTACGCCAACATCGCATAATCTGGAGAGGATTTAACTCCTTGGAGAATATTGCGCTGGTCTTGAATAAACTTTTACAAAGTTTAACCAAATGTGGTGGGTTTCGTTTTACTCAAGCCCACGGGTTAGAAAGCTTTGTATTAATGAATAGAGAACCAGTTCCTTATGGAATTCCCGGTTCAAATCCGGGTGTTGGCGCTTTTTTTTCCAAAAATTTATAACCCACATTCTTTCTCTTTCCACCATGAAAGTTACAATTAGAAGAGAACAAAGTGGCATGTATCATGCAATGTGTGATTGGCTAATTCGTCATCATAGTCAATGTCCAGAAGAATTAATTTCTCATGTGTATAAAACATTTGCAGTAACCCCTAATTTAGATGTCAAAACGTTAGACCGTAATTCTTTTGTGTTTCCAGAACCTGTAAATGGGGAATATATCCCATTGAGAAAAGAAGAAATAGAAGTGATTGATGATGTTATTAAACGAGAATCAGAAAGATATCAAATTAACTAAACTTTTCTTCGCCATTTATATTGTGTGTTAATTTTAGATTTTATTTCTTCTTCATTTTCTACAGTAGGAGGACTTGCTGCAGGAATATTTCTAATGGGTTGTGGAGCAGCAGCAACAGGTTGAGAAGATTTTTGTGTTTGTTGTACAACAGCTTCTGACTTTTGATTTATTTGTGTGACTGCATCTTCACCAGGTGTCTGTTCAGGACTTTCCTCTTCCTCAGGTAACGCTTCTCGTTTTTTTTCAAGAACGACAACAATGCCAAATACTATAATTAATGTTACACCAAGGATAATTAGTCCAGAAACCTTACTTGTGTCAATGATAAAAACTGCTGCAATAATTAAAAAAGCAAGCAATCCCACTTCAATTCCCATAAACATCTTTTTACTCATATTAGAAAGAAAGTAAAGTCGTATATAAAGTTTATCATATAGCTTAC
This sequence comes from Candidatus Woesearchaeota archaeon, assembly GCA_013204355.1. Taxonomy (GTDB): domain Archaea; phylum Nanobdellota; class Nanobdellia; order Woesearchaeales; family GW2011-AR9; genus 1-14-0-10-32-24. The sequence goes on from JABMOA010000067.1 coordinate 3,111, forward strand.
TTTGAAGAAGACAAAAACTTCACTAAATTAAATCGTGGATTGTGACATTGCTCTTTGTTAATCTCTCTGAACTATTACAATAGGGACAGATAGGTTTTTTAGAAGAAAATTTATATCTACATTTTTCACAATAAAATTCTTTACGATGTTCAAAATAGCCTTGTGGTTTTTTAATTTTATAACAATTTATACATTGATATAATTTAAGGAGACCTTTAGACATAATCAGGAGTGTTTCTGCTTTATCAACTGATTGATGACATTGGTAACAGTTCACATGAGCTTTAATTACGACCATTTTATGCTGTGACGTTATATAATATAAAAAACATTGTTACCATTCAACCTAAACAAAAGTTATATATACATAAATTCATTCATAAATACTATGAAGGATATCCTTGAAAAAATCAAAC
>JABMOA010000068.1 GCA_013204355.1 Candidatus Woesearchaeota archaeon
AATGTGCCTACTTGAAACCCAAATGTTAAATTTTTGGCATCTGTTGTAAAAATATTAGTATCAACTTCAGTGGATTGCCTCGTTCCAGAAACAGTACCAGAACAATTAAATTGTAGAGTCGTAGGATTGTTGCTTACTTCTATACTAAAATTATCATTGGTACTACTTACAAAAGCAGTTCTATTTTGTGTAGAAAACCCCTTATTTGTTGAAATTGCCATGTCAGTTGCATTCCAAATATATTGACAAGATGAACCTACAAAACCATCCTCACTATTATTGATAATTCCTACTGTGATAAAAGTATAGTTCGTCCCAGTCAATGGGAAATTCTGAGATTGATTAGCATCAAATGTAACGTTAAAATCGGTACTTAAATTAAGATATTCATCTTGAATTCTAAAATCTTGTTCATCAGCACCAGCTCCATTCGGAGTTAAGTTGATGTACAAAGCTTCATTCCATGAAATATCAGAAGCACCATTATCATTAGTATAATTCCACCGTGTTTCATTGATTGAAGTTCCAGAAAAAGGTTCTATAAAGTCGCCTAATTGTGAACTGAATTCTGCCTGGATACTAAAATCCTGCACCCCAATCACTGCGCCTGTTAAAAGATTTCCAGGTCCAATCAATGTTGCAAATGATTCTTGAATCAGATCTATCTTTTGATATTCAAATATATTATTTGGTGAAGCTAATACAAAGAGTAAGACAGCAGCAAAAACTACCCATAATAGAATGATTCGTTCTTTATGTACACACCTTGCCTCTTTTTTAGATTTCATAATTTATCTATCACCTTATCATATAATTCCAATAAGTTTTTTAATTCTTTGATTTTCAATGAATAGTATTTGAATGGACTTTTTTTCCTAACTGTCAAAAATCCAAGATCATGAAGAAATTTTAAATGCCTAGAAGCAAGTGAAACGGACATTTTGGTTGTAGATGCGATATCTTTGACTGTCATTTCTTTATCAGCAAGTAAACGAAGAATATGTCTTCTAGAATAAGCACTTATAGCTCGTGATAATTTTTCTTCATTGAGATCCATTTTAATTATAAAGGCAGTTAAAAGCTGCAAACAGGGGGTGGTGTAGAAATTACACGAGATGTCTGCAGCTTTTAACGTGCGCAACACGGAGATGTTTTCTACCTTCACAAAAGGAATATTTTAACGTTTATAAAACTTCCCATTTACGAAACACACCAACAATGAACTTACGAAGTTTCATAACTACGAAACCATCATGGACAAAAAAAATTAAAATGAAGGATCAAGATTTTCCCCAGCAGCTTCCTTAGGTTCTTCAAATTCCTCTTTAGAATTCCCTTTAGGTTCTTCTTTAACTTCTTTCTCAAGTTCTTCTTTTATTTCTTCTAAGGTGTAATGTTTAATCTTAAATTCTTTCAAAATAGCTTCGTCAGTAATATCTTGTTTGTTTACAAAAGGAAATACTTTCTTTTTCTTACCTAAATTTTGAAGTAATTGTTCTTGTTTTTTAATAGAATATCCAGATGCACCACTCAAATCAAAAATATAAATCACAACATCTGCAACTTTTTTCAACACAAGTTCTGCTTGAAGTTCAACATCATTAAACTTTTCCTTACGAGCAAGAGTTCCTGGTACATCTAATACTTGAATTTTGACATCATTAATTTTCATATATCCAGCATTAATACTTTTAGTTGTGAAAGAATAGGCTGCTACCTTTGCTTTTGTGCCAGTTAATTTATTCAGAATAGTTGTTTTTCCAACATTAGGAAACCCATAGAGACAAAGTGAAAACATAGGTTTGATATCTGGATACGTTCTCATAATTCTTCGCGAATCTTCTAAATACTTTAATTGTGGATTGATTTGTTTTAGGATAGACGCAATTCTTCCATAATATTGCTTTGTAACTTCTTTAACTTTTGACCCTTCTTTTTCTTCATTAACTTTCTGAATATGTACACGATGCACAACACCTAATTGTTTAATTGCCCAATCTAACGCACCAAATGATTTTTTCAATTCTCGGAAATCAATTGTAAGACGGATTAATTCTACATAGAAGTCAGGTAAATCTAAAGTATTGGGAAATTCTGCAAGAACTTTCTGTAATCTTGTAATAATAGTATCTTTTACAATATCAAGCTTCAAATTCTCCTTATAACGAATCTTTTGTAACCAGTTCCCCACAAACTTCTTTTGTTGCCCTTTCTCTCGTGCCTTTCTGAAAGCTAAATCTAATAAAGCCTTCTGTTGGTCCACTGGTGTTAATTTTTGAAAATTCATGAGTGTAACGAGTGAACTTCAATAAACCATGTTTATTGTTAATTCATTTTGAGCGTAGTGAAAAATGAATCTCAAAAAAGAGCCATCTTTTTTGTTGGTTCATTTTGAGTTTATTTATGCATATAGGAGAAAATACGCTGTGTTTTTATTAAGCTTTCTAAGAATTAGACGGATGTGCATGCCCCATCTTCTTCCTATGATGAAGATGTCTGATATGCTTTTCCCTATGTTCCTTAAGATCAACCGTTTTTTTATGAATCCTATCTATGAGGTTTGAAACATGTTCCCCACCCAAAAAATGTGGAAGCACAACATAATCTGCACCAGAATCATATAATTTGAAAGATTCATCAATATCATTTGCAGTCATGATAACTTTAGCATGTTTATTAACTTCCCTAAGCTTACGTAATAAATGCAGATTATCTTTAACATGTGGGATTGTAGAAATAAACATGGATAGTTCTTTTAAGTTCATTTTATCTAAAATCTCATCATCCGTCACATCTCCATAGATGGAATGATAACCTTGTGTTACAACTTCATTAATTACTTCAGGATTATAATCTATAACAAGAACTTTATCTTTCTTTTTATGTAAACTTTGAAGAATACTATACCCAACACGATCGTGCCCACACAATACGATTTTTGGTTTTATTTCAGATGGTAAATACTCTAAGCCCTGAGTTGTAAATCTATCAAAAATGGAAAGTGGTTTTTGAAGTAATTTGAAAAAGAATTGATTGTATTCAACATAATAAGAAGTTGTTGTAATTGTAAATAAGACCGTAATCACAATCAATGAGAAAAGGTCTTGCGTGATATGTTTTAAAAGTAAACCTTGCGCTGCAAGGATTAATGAAAATTCACCCACCTGTGCAAGAGAATTTGCAGTAAGAAATGAAGGTTTTTTTGTATATTTGAATAATGAGATAACCGTCATAATCACTAAGGGTTTTACGAACATGATTAAAATTAAAATAATTATTAAAGGGAACCACATCTTTTGGATAACTCCGACAGAAAGACCCATCCCTAACGATACAAAAAATAATAATGCAAAAAAATCTTTAAGACTTTTAGCTTTTGCAATAATCTCTACATGATATTCAAGATTTCCTAAAGAAATTCCTGCAAGGAAAGCCCCTATTGCAACTGGAAATCCGATATAAGAAAAAGATAATGAAAAAGTGAAGCATACCGCTAATGATAAAATTAAAAGAAGTTCTTGATTTTTTGCAGCAAACTTAAACATTTCAGGAAATAAGAATCTGCTTGCAAGATATGCAATACCAAAAAGAATTAAGAATTTAATAAATGCAATTCCCAATAATGCAGTATTCACACCATTAATTGATGTCATAATTGAAAGTGCAAAAATAGCAATAATGTCTTGTGTAAGTAATGTACCTATGGCAATCCTTCCATGTAAAGTTGCAAGTTCTTTTCTATCCGAAAGCAATTTCATCACAACCATTGTTGAAGAAAACACAAGCATTAACCCAATATATGTTGCTTCCATACTTAAGAATCCTAAAAGTAATGCAACAAGATAACCTGTAACAAAAAGGATGGCTGTTTGAATAACGCTTCCTAATGTAGAAACAAGAAGAACGCTTTTCAAAGATTTAAGATCCATTTCTAACCCTACAATAAATAAAAGAAATGCAATTCCAACAAGTGACATTGATTCAATTAAAGTTGTATCTACGATTATTCCAAAAATTGGTGTAATAAAAACCCCAACAAGAACATATGCAAGAAGTTGTGGTTGTTTTAATAATCGTAAGATAAATGCTGCTAACGCTGCAACTATTACAATGAGACCTAACTCTAGGAAAAGGCCACCATCTACACCTACCATAGAGAATAGAAATATTTTAGGTTTTATAAAGCTTTGCCGAAGGCAAAGTTGAAAATATAAATTTTGATAGCCATATTAGAATAGGTTTATTGAAATATGATTTTTATGTTTAGGATATTGTTAAAAGAAAATACTTTCTAAAAAAATTATGGCGTTCACAGCAACCATCATCGCAATCATCCTAGGAATAGCATCAGGAATCATCACTGGATTAGTCCCAGGCATCCATGTAAATCTTCTTTCAGTGATGATGATATCATTTTCAGCTCTTCTTCTATCTATCACATCTCCAATTGTATTAGCAATCTACATCATTTCTCTTGCAATCACACATTCGTTCTTAGATTCTATTCCTTCAATCTATCTTGGTGCGCCTGATGCTGGACAGGAATTGAACGTTCTTCCGGGACATAGGTTATTACACAAGGGGGAAGGACATAACGCAATTACCTATACCGTCATTGGATCATTAGGTTGCTTAATTCTTGGAATTCTGTTATTTCCAATATTTATTGTAAGCATGGGGAAACTTGCACCAATCCTCAAAGGAAGTATTGGATATATTTTATCTGGGATTATGATTTTCATGATTGGAAAAGATAAAGGAAAAAGAACTAAAAGTTTTTTAGCATTTATGTTAGCAGGTGTATTAGGTTTAATTGTATTAACAGCAATTCCAAATTTAAAGCAACCTTTATTCCCAATGTTATCTGGATTATTTGGATTTTCTATTTTAATCATGAGTCTTGCACAAAACTCCACCATCCCCACTCAAGATTTCACACGCCCCTTAACAATTTCTAAAAAGAATGCAACAAAAGCAATTACTGCTGCAAGTGGCGTTGGATTCATTGCAGCATTCCTGCCAGGTTTTGGAAGTAGCCAAGCCGCAATTGTTGCAACGAATGTCGTGGGGGATATTGGGGATGAAGGGTTCTTAACTTTAGTAGGTGGCATTAACACTGCAAACATGTTAATTAGTATCGGCACTGCATACGTTCTAGATAAAGCACGAAATGGTGCAATTGTAACTGTGAAAACATTATTAGGTGGTGTTGGGTTAGAAGAAATGATTCTTTTTTTAGGAGTTGCATTAGTTGTTGGAGGAATTGCAACATTATTAACATTAAAAATTTCTAAGATTTTTGCAAAATTAATCGTTAAAGTAAATTATAAAATGGTTGTATATTCAATTTTAGGATTTATTGTTCTTTTGACTTTTTACTTTGATGGCATTATTGGATTAACAATCTTATCCACAGCAACAGCAATAGGATTGGTTTCTTCAATATGGGGGATTGGTAAAAATCATTTAATGGGTTGTTTGATATTGCCTGTTATTTTGTTTTTTGTTTTGTGAAAGAATCATTCTTTAAACAATCTCACATCATCTGTAAAAATACCATCAACACATCTCTCCTTCATTTTCTCGATAACCTCTTTTTTATTTACAGTCCATACATAGACCTTAAGATTTTTTTCATGTAATTTAGAGATTAAACTTTTTGTTGCCAAATTTTTAGAAAGAGAAATTGCATTAACTTCAGTTCTTGAAGCCTTATCAAACAATTTTTTTATTTTGAAAGGAACTTTTGTTGACCAAAAAATTAAAGATGTTTTAATTTCTTTATTCTTTTTTCTAATATCAAATAATACTTTTAATTTACTAGAAGATAAAATTATCTGCGAATAATCTTCTTTCTCAACTAAATTTAGTACTTCTTCTGTTGCTTTAGAATCTTTTATTTCAATATTTAA
>JABMOA010000069.1 GCA_013204355.1 Candidatus Woesearchaeota archaeon
AAACGGAATAGATGTTATTTTTCCAAACTTATACAACTGCAGGCCTGTTTGTCCAATTGCTGTTAAGATTGAAGAGTTATGAACTACTTCTACATGGACACCTTGATCTTTCGCCATTTTGAAAATCGCGGTATGGGTTGTTGCGGAGAATGGATCACCAATAACTAAAAAAGCCACATTCTGAGTTTTTGCTTGTGTAACGATTTTTTCCATCCCTTGTTCAGATGTGTTTCTATCTGCTAATGTGATTTCTCTATCGTAGAATTTTGCGAGTTCATGGAAAGAACATTGGAGTAGAGATGTATAACGTTCTAGATACACTTCATCACATGATTTTACAAGTTCTAATCCTTTAACTGTAATGTCTTGTGGTCCACTTAATCCTAATCCAATGATGTATAATGTCATTTATATAATTCCATACACTGCGATTCGTGCATCTTGCATATCGTCAAATCCAACAGATACAGATGGACCCCACATAAATATATTTCCTTTTTTTAAATCAATAGGTACTGACATTCTACGTTTCTTATATTCAAGGGTTAATGAACCTTCTATAACTAAACACGCCGTTAAAGATTTTTGTGAATTATCAATTTTTTGAATAAATATATTTGTTCTGTCATATAATTCTATCTCTGCTATTCGTCCATTTTTTGCGCCATGTTGTTGATATAATCTTCGCATTGGTACAATTGAAATTTCATCAATGATGTCATAACAATTGTTGATTCTTTGATATGTTCTAAGGTTACATTTTCCTTCTTCATAAGCAACTTTTTCTGCAACATGAATTCTCATCCATTCAATTCTATCTGTAAGAAGACTTGTCTGTAATCGTTGTGCTAATGGAGAATCTTCATCATTTTTTATTAATCTTAATTTAGTTCTTTGTTCTGGTAATAGTGTAGCTAGTGTCATATTTCTTTGACCATGTATGGTCCCTCCTTGTTGTATCCTAATTTGTCTTCGTAATATTTACGAACACCTACACCACTTATGACCACAATCTTTTTCTTGTTATTTGAAATACAAATTTCTTCTGCTTTCTGCATTAATTTTTGTCCCCATCCACGATGTTGAACATTAATTGATTCTTCATCACCAATGGCGGTTGCTGTTCCATAGACATGTAACTCTCTGATTAATGCTGTATCTTCTGTAATTTCTTTACGCAAAAATTCTTTTGGAAATCGTAATCTACAGAATCCTATAATCATATCTTGACTCACATCTTCTGCTGCAATGAAAAATTCTAAACTTCCTGATGCTTCAAATTCCATCACTTTTAATTCTACTTTGTCCCAATGTACTTTTCTTCCTTTTGGTTCTCTTGCGCGAATATCTCTTGAATTAATACCATAGGTTTGATCCATGTATTGTCTTAGATTTGTACGATCTACACCTGCTTCCCAGTATTTTGTTGGAACATCTCTTTGAACACGTTGAATTCTACAATATTCAGGAATGTCTGGCATGATTTCTGAAATTCTTTTTGCGGCTTCATCAGTCCCAATTGGTTCATATTCACCTTTCTTCCATTTGTGATACAGAGGTGTTCCTTCTGCAACCATGCATGGATAAAATTTAATCATGTCTGGTTTATAATCCGGGTCTGAGAATAGTTGTCGCATACCTGCAATATCTTGTTCTCGATCTGTTAAGGGAAGCCCAGGCATGTAATGGAAATTTATTTTGAATCCTAGGTCTCTGAGAATTTGAATGGATTTGATACTTGTAGCGGAATCATGTCCTCTATGGACCTCTTTTAATACATCATCATAGACAGATTGAATACCTAATTCCACGCGTGTACATCCTTGACGTAGCATTTCATTTCCTTCTTTGAGTAATCCCCAATCAGGTTTTGTTTCAATACATAATGCAACACATCGTACAAAAGATGTTTCATTTCGTTGATGTTCATCTTCTAAAGATAAAATATTTTTAGGTTTCATTTCTAATAATTTTGCTTTAATATTAACAGCACGTTCTTTACTATACATTTCACCAGGAAGTTCAAAAAATCTTTTGAATTTAGGAAAATCAAATTCACCTTCTTCAAAAAATAAATCAGAAAAATCATTCATTGCTTTGAATGTACCGTATACAAATTCTTCTTGATATGCTGGTGTTGTTGCAGTGAATGTTCCACCCATAATAATGATTTCAATTTTATCAAATGTATGGCCAAGTAAAACGTACTGTTCTAATCTGTTAAATACTTGTAAATATGCATCATAATCGTTTCTCATGCCACGCATGGTTGCAGGTTCATGTCCCGTGTAAGATTGTGGAACATCACCCCATGGGCTATTGATTCCACCAGGACAAAAAGTACATTTTCCATGAGGGCATCTGCTAGGCGCTGTCATAATCGCAACGGGGGATACACCAGAAATTGTTCGTGTAGGTTTTGTTAGAAGTTTCTTTTTTACGAGTTGTACTTGTTCATCAGGAAGATGTAAAAGGATATCAATGTTTGATGGAATTGTTTTTAGAGCATGTTTGTTTGCAAGTTCCATTTTTTTGGTAGTCCATTTTTTATAATCAAAAGTTTCATCTTTCAGTACAGGGATGATATCTTCATAAAATGTCATATGTTATAATTTTGAAATTTTTTTGAAATTTTCTTAATTTTTTAAATGGTCAATTATTCTTTGAGATCATATTTCTCAAAAAGCAAAATTCCTTCTAAATCTACCCTCAAATATTAATTTTTCTAGCCTTATATGCTGTGGATTTGCATAGAGTAATACACGGCTCATCTTCTTAACTATAAAGTGACGTATTTATAAAGGTTTGTAAGGGATTTTATGATTCTCACCATATCCTATTCCATCAAGGAAACCTTTATAAATAAACCCTTTCTTCATGTCAATATATTAATAAAAGAAGGCTTAAAGCCTTTTATTAGGTAAACTCAAATGGTAACAAGAATAGGTACAAATCAAAGAAAAACACGTCATAAATTAAGTCAACCTTATAGAAAGCAAGGTAAAATTTCATTACGAAGCTTTTTCCAAGAATTTGCAGAAGGAGATAAAGCTAACCTTAAAATTCATCCGTCTGTACAAAAAGGAAGATTTTTTCCACGATTCCATGGCTTAACTGGCACTGTTTCTGGAAAAAAGAAAGGTCAATGTTATGAAGTTATTATCAAGGATGGTAATAAAAAGAAAGCATTATTCATACATCCAATTCACTTAAAAAAATAAAAATCCTGAAATAGGTTTTTGATGTTTACTAACGCAAAAAAATAAAATGGCAAACCCAATATTTGTAGAAGAGAACACCTTATCTTTACAAGAAGTTAGATCAATCTTAAATAAAGTTACAAAACGGGATACAGAATTAAACTATCGTTCAAATAAAGCAAAGGAGTTTGTTGATAACTTTGCTGATTCTTTAAATGAAAAGCAAAAAGATGAGTTACTTGAAAAACTTCAAGGTCTTGATTTAACAAGGTTACGGGAAGAACATATGAAAAAAATTGTTGACTTCCTGCCAACCACGGTTGATGACCTTCGGGTGGTCTTACAAGCATACCCCTTAAGTATGCCGAAAAAAGATCAAGAGGCCATCATTGATGTTGTGAAGGGATTCGCATAATTTTTTCTTAAATCTCCCTACAAAAACAGAAGAGTCAGTCATTACATTCGGACGTTACCCCACAAAAATATGAGAAAAAAAGAGCAACTTTTATTAAGATATAAAAAATACTATTAAAATAATACAAAATGATTCCACCAACCGAAAAAGTAATACGAGAAGAGAACGCAATCATCCTAGATTACTTGCCATATGGCTATTCAACTGATCAAGGTGCAATGAAACAAGCAATTGCACAAGGTTTAGGAATATCACATTTGACCTTATTAGAACTTATTCCTAAGAAAGATGTTCATTTACAACCACACCAAGAAGTTTACATTGGTGAAGGAAAACGAGATGAAATCCATCACATTAAAGGAAAGATTGAACATGATAAACTGACCAGTACAGCTGAAAAAGAATTGAAACATGCAGTAGTAGCAGCAGTGAGTAAAGATGAAACACGATTTGTAGAATTTTTTAACAAAGCAGCTCCTCTAAGTATGCGTATGCACCAGCTTGAATTACTTCCAGGATTGGGTAAGAAACACATGTGGGAAGTAATCAATGAACGTAAAGGAAAACCATTCCTTAGTTTTGAAGATCTTAAAGCACGTGTAAAATTACTTCCAGATCCTAAACAGATTGTTGTAAAAAGAATCATGTCTGAGATTCAAGGTAAAGAAAAGTATCAGATTTTTGTTAAGTAGATTTATATATAAACAACATATTTTTTTCTCATGCTTACTAAAAAAGAAGAAAAAATTCTCCAATCGATCATTATTAAATCCGATAATGATCCAAATAATCCAGAATTTCCGCCTGAAAATCCTAAATTTCCATCTACTGAAACATACAAAATTAACGTGCCAGGTTTTTCAAATGTATGGTTGAAAGATGAATCTCGGAATCCTACAGGCACTCATAAAGATAGGATGGCCTGGGAAATGGTAGTGACATATCAAAACTTTTTAATTTCAAAGAAATTAGGTCACATTGATAAACTCCCACAAATGTCCATTATTACATCTGGATCAGCAGGTTATGCGATTCAAACTGCTTTTAGAAAATACAATTTACCAAATTTAAAATGTTTAGTTGA
>JABMOA010000070.1 GCA_013204355.1 Candidatus Woesearchaeota archaeon
ACTTCATACATACCAAGAACAAGAACTGCTTTTAACCCGAATGCGATTGGGTCTTCTTTAACTTGCATTTCTCCAATTGCGCCACCTTCACGTGCAATTGCTTCTGCTTTTTCTTTGATTGGTTCTAAATCTACTTCAACACCTGTTGGCATTATTTTGAATGTTATTACTGCTTTTCCCATTTTATATACCTCCCATTGCTAATATAATTCCTGCAAAAATAAATGCAAGAATTATAATAAATATGATTGGAATTGCGATTGCAAGAAGATATGCTGCTAAAGCTTTTCCACGACTGATTTCATGATATATTGAAAATCCAATGGTTGTTAAATAAATACTATACACCATTGCACTAAGAGATAATAATTGTGAAATTATGACAACAAATAGGTTTGCTTTTAAACTTTGACTCATTAATAAAAATATGAATGCTAAACAAATTCCCATCAATAAAGAGGGAACTGCACCATAAACATATCCAATGACTGTATCTTTGTATTTACCTTTTCCTTTAAACAAATGCAATAACAAGTGTATTACACCAGTAATTACAAAAAAACCAACAAGACCAGATATCATCAAAAAAATATAAAGGCTGATTGGATTTAGATTAAGAATAGTTGTTAAATTATAAGCACGACCTACAATAAGAGACCTAATCAAAACAAACACTAACCAAAATAGAAATGCTGAACCTAAAGTTTCTTTTTTAATCGTTTTAAAAAATTTTTCAGGATTTTGGGTAACTCTCTGTATCTTCTGAAAAAACTTCATTTTTAATTTGGTCCTTCAAAGCCACAACCACAATTGTATTTCACTGCATTAGCTCTACATTCAGTACAACGTACAATTTCTATATCACTACATTCTGGACATTTGAATGTTACGCTACCTTTGTCATTTACAACTTTTCGTTTACACGATGAACAATGTTTTCCTTCCATTTTGCTTTTGAGACTGGGTCTGTTTATAAAGTTTTCCGCAAGAGAAGTTCAAAATGAAATTTTGTTACTTGTTGAAATCACCTCATTTCTTCAATAATCTTTTTATAAGATCACATTTCAAAATCATGAAATGGCTGCAATGAATATAATTCACAGTAATGGTAAATCAACAGTTAGACCTAAAAGGATTTCTGCAGAAGATAAACCATTTTACAGTATTATTATTGTAGATGATGAATATCATGTGCGAAATTCTACAAAAATGGTTTTGAAAAAAGCAGGGTATGAACGTTTATACACTGCTTCTTCAGCTTCTGAATTAGAGCAACTTTTGGAAAAAACAGAACCTCATCTCATTTTAATGGATTTAAACCTTGGAAAATCTCCTCATGATGGTCTTGATTTAATGAAAAGGATTGATGAAGAAAGATTAGCAGTTACCGATTATATTGTCATTAGTGGAGAACGTGATCATAATCTTATTGGTGAATGCATGGCATACGCCATTGATTTTATGGAAAAAACTTTTAGCATAAGTTCTTTATTGGCAAGAGTAGAAAATGCTTTAATCAATCGTGAATTTAGGTCAATGGCAATTACTGATTCTATGACCCGGGTTGCAAATAAAGGTACATTTTTAGATCAATTACAATACCATGTTGCTTTATTTGACCGATCAAAACATCCTCTTTCTTTAGTGATGATGGATATTGATCATTTTAAATCATATAATGATACTTTTGGTCACTTAGAAGGTGATTCTGTTATTAAGGAAGCAGCAAATTTTTATTCTTCACATCTTAGAGCAACAGATCTTTTTGCACGGTATGGAGGGGAGGAATTTGGAATCATTATGCCTGAAACACCTTTTGAGGGGGCATTAAGCACATTTGAAAGATTACATAGAGATTTCAAGCAAATTATTTTTAATCCAAAAGAAGGTGTGAAAAAAGGTGTAACTTTTAGTGCAGGGATTTCAACATTAGATGTTGATTCTTATGAATTACTTCAATCACGTATTAATTTACGTTCTTCTGAAGGACGCATAGAAATGACAAATAGAATGATTACTTCAGCAGATCAAGCACTTTATCATGTTAAAGAGAGGGGGAGGAATGGCTGTTGTCCTGATAATTATCTTGTGGGAAATGTTGTTTAATCCTTTTCTTCAACACTAATTATGTTTCCATCTATTTTAAATCCAATTGGAAGGAATTTCTCTGCAACATAGATATTTGTTTTGGTGTGATTTGTAATTTTTTCAACTTTAATTTTTGAATCTAATCTTAAACTCATGAATTGAATTAATTGGTCTGCAAGATGTTCGTCAACAGCAGTTTCTGATTCAATGCGTTCTTTTAATTCATGAGCAACTTCTTTTCCAATTTCCTCAGAGGATTTTCCTTGTTCAATTAATGCATCTCCTCCCAAAATTATAGGATTGTCATAATCCATTTTTCCTTCTTTACTAAACAATGCCCATAGCACAGCTTCTCCACCAATGCTTTTCGCATGGACATATTCATCTCTGATGTTAATTGGAACATTATATTCTTTTAATAGGGATTCTGCCATCCTTTTGATACGATCCCCAACTTCTTTTTCTTGTAATTCTAAGGATACATTAATGACGCCGCGTATTTGTTCTAATTTTCCTTGTTCTACTAAAACAATTGGAGGGGTTTTGAATTGTAGTTCTTCAAAGAATAAATTGAAATTCTCAAATTCTTTAATGTGAAAGCGGGGTTTTACTTCAAGCGTAACTTCGCCGCCTCCTTTAGGATAATATCCTCTTTTTTGGATTTTGATTTCAATCTTATCTACATATCGTTGTAAATAGGGAACAAGAATATTTTGTAAATAATCCACAGATGCTTGCCATTTTCCACAAGTTCCTCCTTTAATTGTAAAGGTTACTTTTCCGGGTGCGAACAATGAGGGGAGAATTAATGCTTGTAATAATAATGTGATTGAACCAGCAGTTCCTATGTCAATCTCAAATTTTCCTTTCTTTATTATTCCTGGATGGAACCAAAATTCTGTGGTGCCAAGTTTGACCTCACTCGTTTTTGCATCGCAGAATTCCTTGAGTGCGTTTATAGATGTAAGATGTTGTGCTTTCAATCCAGGGTTTGGTCGCCCTGCACGAATGTTTGTAACTTTGAATGGTTGTCCTGTGATTGTGGAAAGTGCGAGTGCAACTCTTACAAGTGCTCCACCGCCTTCTAAATATGCGCCATCTAATTCTATCATTATTATGAAGGAAGTAGTTCGGCATTTTTATGTGTTCTTATTTTTAAGAGAAACTCGATAAAAAGTTTATTTTTCTGTGGTTCCCAAAAAATAACAATTTTTCCGTAACTTTAATAAAAGAGAGTGTGTCTTTTGATTTTATAGTGGGGATATAGTATAACCTGGCCAGAATAGGAGCCTCCAGTAATGGAACGTTGAGCTTCGGCGATGATATATCTTTTCCTTGAAGCAAGCTTTAGATCTGGGTTCGAATATTCCTTTTGGAACCGAAAGTCCCAGTATCCCCACTCTTATTTTTCCAACAAGTATATAAACATAAAATAACTTCTTGAGTATATGAAAAGAGGTGAACTAAACCCCATTCTGCAGAACAAGAAACTTTTGATGGCAATTACGACCTTAATTGGTACGATTGTTGGAGCAGGTATGTTGGGTATTCCGTTTGTTGTTGCGCAAGCTGGGTTTCTTTATGGTTCATTTTTGATTATTGTATTAGGGCTTGCGTTTTTGATGTTGAATCTTTTTTTGGGAGAAATTGTATTAAGAACAAAAAAACCACATCAATTAACGGGATATGCAGAAAAATATCTTGGAAAAAATGGGAAACGTTTCATGATGGTTTCGTTGCTCATTAATGGGTATGGTGCATTAATTGCATATCTTATTGGGGAAGGTGCAACTCTACATTCTATTTTTGGATGGGGTGAACCACTGTATTATACGTTAATTTTTTTTGTCGTTACGTTTCTGATTATTTCTCGTGGTGTTAAAACAACAGGTACCATGGAACTTATTTTAATTAGTCTTTTATTTGTAGTTGTAGGTATTATTGGTTTGCTATCTTATGATAAAATTCAACTTGCACATCTTGCAGGATTTGATACAACTATATTTTTAGGTATTGTAGAATCTTTATTTGGATCCGGATTTACGGCTTTTTTAACCTCTGCAAAAAACTTAATATTTTCAAACCTTGGTGTTTTTATTGCACCATATGGTGTTGTTTTATTTGCATTAATGGGGTCTCCTGCAATTCCTGAGATGCGTCAGATTTTTGATAAAGATCCGAAACAAATGAAGAAAGCAATTATTTTGGGATCTTTAATTCCAATGTTTCTTTACATTATTTTTACATTCATTGTTGTTGGATCTATTGGGTATCAAAATTTTTCGCTTCTTGACGCAAATCAAAGAATTGCAACGGTTGCATTGAGTATTTATACAAATCCAACTCTTGGTTTATTTGCGAATCTTCTTGCAGTACTTGCAATGTTCACGTCGTTTTTAACATTAGGTTTAGCTTTAGTTGATATGTATCATCTTGATTATAATTTTAAACGATCCTATGCATTATTACTTACATTTCTTGTTCCTCTCACTATTGTGTTGTTTGATGTGACAAGTTTCATTGCAGTTTTAGGGTTGACTGGTGCGTTCGCTGGTGGTCTGGATGCGATCCTTGTAATTTTGATGTATTGGAAAGTAAAGAAGCTTGGGGAACGTAAACCAGAATATCAAATGGGTAAGCATAAAGTTCTTGGGATCATATTAATTATTCTTTTTGCATTAGGGATTCTTTCACAATTTTTATATTAAATCTCTTGATTTACACCCATAATTAGTATCATTGTATTTTGTAACTACTAGTTTCTAACAACTGTTCCAAAAAGTTTATAAAGTAATGGCTACTTGAAAGTAGTATTCACATAACTAGGGGGTTATAATTATGACTGATAATATTGATAATACAACCGGTGCTGGCGACGGTAATGCTAGTGATCAAACACAGAAATATTCATCTGGGGAAAGCAATCTTCTTGATAAACTTGATGCACTTCAAGCTAAATATGCAGCTAATGTGGACCAAGCAGGTCTTCAATTTCCTGATACGAAAGGACAAGTTGTAAAAGAATTTGTAGATGAAGTACGTGCTCTTTATCAAAAACAAGAAGGTTTACTTGGTGTTCTTGAAGGTAATGGTTTAAGCGAAATTGATACTCATTTTATTGGAACATTAGATCAATTAGCATCAAGGAATCCAGAATTTGCAGTTGCTGCATACGGTTCACTTAATCAAGCTTACGGAGTAGGAAGTTTAGCTGTTGTTGATGCTTGGGTTGAAGGAGCTTTAAAACTTGAAGGATACGACATTAAGAAATCAAAATTAGAAGAACTTCAAAATCAATATGATGTTGATCTCAAAACAATTGATGATCTTAAAGAAGCACGATTAGAAAATCTTGCGGGACTATCCAAAGAAGATACAGAATTACTTACTTCTTTAGAAGCAAGTCTTGAAGAAACAAGTCCATTAATTGCGCAGAAAACAAATGACTTATCTGATATTCAAGAAAAAGTTGTTGATTATTTACGTTTAGGTCCAGATGGACAAAAAGCATATGTTGATTTACGTCTTGATCATGTGCAATCTCAACGTAGAAAAATTGCGTATGGAACTCTTGCAAAAATTGTTGCAGGTGTTGCAATCGTTGCAGGTCTTGGTTTAGGAATTGCAACTTATAAATTAGATCAGAAAGCAGATGATGCTCACGCTGTTGCAGTTGAAAATAAAGGATTGTATGAAGATTCTCAAAAAGTACTTGATGGCACACGAAGAGATTTAGATAATTCTGAAGCAGAAGTGGATGGATTAACTGGTCAATTAGAAACTACAAATGCAGCTAAAGAAACCTTAGAAGGTAAATTAGAAGTTTGTAATGATGATGCAAAACGTATGACAACTTTACCTGATGGAAGTGAAATATCTGTTGAAGGTCTTGTAGAAGATCATACTAAGTGTAATGATAATTATAACGCTTTGGATAAAAAACATGATGCATTAAAAGAACGATGTGCAAAACAAAAAACAAGAAGATCTCCTCGTGTGAGAAAACAACAACGACCACAATCAGGATGGTTACCATTTTAAATTAATGAGGGAAAAAATATGACAACAAAATCATTAGAATCAAAATTAAGTAATGTAAAAGTAGCAATTGCTACAGGTGCAATGTACCTTTCAACAGCTTTAGCTGGATGTATGTCTCCTGTTTTACCTCAAGCAAGAACAGAAGTCAAAATGGAATACAATGGTCCTACTGTTGAAGAATTCAAAGCAAATATAGATGGTAAAATGCCTTATGTTGTAATTGGTGGAAAAGAAGTTCCACAAGCTGAAAGTTATTTTGCAGATTCAGGTAGGCAAATTTATCTTTTAGGAAACGTCATTAATCATAATGACAAATGTGTTTCAGAACATCCAAAATTAAAAGGGATTTGGAATGTTTATAGAATAGATGCAGTTAGTGCTATGCAAGGTAGTAGTTCTGTTGTTCTTAATCTTGATGATGCTTTACAAATTGGTATGGATGGTAAAGGAAAAAGATGGGTACGTTCAGGAAAAAAAATAGTTAGAGCATCTGAGACATACCTTCAAGATGGTATATTAAACAGAAGTGAAGCTATTCCAAATTTTTGTAATACTGGAAATCGTGATACATTATATTCTTTCCCGGGAATTGCTGGAAAAAAAATATTTACTTACGATGAATTTCAAAAACAATTAGATTCTCTACATGGTAAGAATCAAGGAGGACAATAAAATGATTATTGATTATATTAAAAATAAAGTTGTGGCACCAGTTGTATTAGCAGCAGGATTAGCAATCGCAGCATATGCACCAAGTGTGTTAGCTGTTGAAAAACCACACACCACTGTTCAAGTTAAAGATGTAAAAGATGGACAAACCACCTATGGTCTTACAACAGTAAGAAATGTAACTGTTCCATCTAACACCAGTTTAGACGACGTTGTTGGATTACCACAATTAGTAACACCAGTAGGAATGCCTGATGGCGCAACTCCTGTTACTATGCCACGTGGCGCAACACCTACAACACTTACAAGAACTGAAACTACATATGTTCCTACCTTAGCTGGTTTGCCAGAATTTGATGTTGGTGGGTCATATGGAGATTTAGGAAAATCAATAAGAGATATTTCTAATATGACAGGGTTTGATTTAGGATTACGATATCATCCTACAGGAAGAGATTTTTCTTTAGGAGTACATGTAGGCCGTTATGATGGAGATGCTCTAGTTAACAAGGGAACTATTGTAAAAGATGCACAAAAAGGACCATTAGCTGGAAGTTTAAAATTAGCCGAAAATAGAACAGCAGATGCAGAATTGTCTGCAACCGCTTTAGGATTAACATTACAACATAATACCTTACTTTACAAAGGAAGTCGTCTTGGTCTTGGTTTAGGATTAACTGCAGGCGCATTAAACAAAAGGACTACCTGGCATGAAGATATTACAACCGAGAAATCAATTGATGGCATTGTTATGGAAGGTGCTGGAAATTGGGAACAACAAGGTGGTGTTGATTCATCTACGAGTCCTTATGCAAGATTATCAGTTCCAATAATGATTAAAGCTGGAAATAATGGTGGTGGCGTATGCGTTACTCCAAGTGTAATGTATTCTTTAGATGGTGATCGTATCTTCGGATTAGGAATTGGTTATTGTAGGGAAAATTAAGAGGATTAAATTAAAATGAAAATACTAAAACATTTATTCGTATTTGTATTCGCTTTAATGCTAATCTCAAGTGCAGCAGTTGCACAGGTTGATTGGACAAAGAATGCAAATGGAAAACAACTTTTTGCATGGGACGATGGTTCAATGAGTAAAACCATTGTAGACGGTCAATCAGCAAAATTTGCAACAGGATATTTTACATCTCCTGAAAATATTGTAAAACTTACAGCACAAATTAATGATAAAATTACAGGAAAAATTGTGGGAATTGTTATTGAAGATTCCATCGTAACTAAAGATTTAGCTTACGAAGAAATTACTGTTGTTCCTCAAAATTACAATAACAAAGCAGGGAATTATGTACTTACATTAAAACTTGCAGATAGTAATTCTGTGAAAACAGATTTTTTATACTTGACTGTTTTACCAAAAAATGTTGTTAAAAATAATAATCCAGAACTCAGCATGCCTGATTTAGAAGTAGTACAATTACAACCAATTAAAGTTTACAAAAAAACATCAAATGAAAATGTGTACTTTAACTTTGTAATTGTACCTACAGATGCTGATGGTGACGTTGTAACTGTGACAAGTGATAATTTGCCGCAAGGATCTACTTTAGATAAATGGGGAACAGTATATACGTTTTCATGGAAACCTACATTTGACCAACAAGGTAACTACAACGTAGTCTTTGAAGGAAATGATGGTAATGGTGGCGTTGGAAAAGCAACAGTTCAACTTACTATTGTTGATCAAAACCAACCTCCTACATTAGAAGTTGGTGTTAAAAATCATGTTGTTAAAGAAGGAGAATCAAAAACTTTTACAGTTTCCGGTGGAGCAAGTTATGTTGCGAAAGATGTAACAAACTTAAAATCATGTAAATGGTTTGAATTTGGTTGTAAATTTAGTAATTCATTCAAAAATACAGCTTTACCTAAAGAAGTATCCTTTGATAAAACAACTGGTAAATTTACAATTACGCCAGGATTTGACTTTGTGCAACATCCTGCAACATCTAAAGATGTGAAAATTAGTTTTCAATCCTATGATGGAAAAACCTACTCTGCATCACAAACAGTTATAATTACTGTTACGGATGTAAATAGAAATCCAGCAATAACATCACAGCCAGGAAATTCTGCAACTGTTGGTGTTGAATATACTTATACAGTACAAGCAAGCGATGCTGATAATGATGCATTAACCGTGAGTTTAACTCAAAAACCTGCAGGCATGACATTAAATAATGGTGTCGTAAGTTGGAAACCAATCGAAGCAGATTCAGGAAAAACTTTTGATGTGTCAGTACAAGTAGCAGATTCCTTTGGAGGATTAGTAACACAATCTTTCAAAATTGGTGTTAATGTTGTTATGTTAGACTCTGATAAGGATGGGATTCCAGATGATGTAGATAATTGTCCTTTTACATTTAACCCTGATCAGAAAGATACAGACGGAGATGGAAAAGGAGATGCGTGTGATCCTGTAGGACCACAAGGAGAAGGTATTACTATAATCTCTGTTCCAGTAACAACCGCAACCGATGGTGAGACCTATGAATATAAAATCTCAGCAGAAAGTAACTTACCATTAACATTCACTGTTGCAAAAGGACCTACTGGTATGACTGTTGATAAAAATGGTTTAGTTGAATGGGTTGCTAAAGAAGGTAACCACAACGTAATCTTATCAGTCTCTAATGGTAAAATAACTGTTACACAAACATTTACAATCACTGTTCGTGCAGCGTACTCAAATACAAAAATTGCATCTGTACACGTGTTACCAGAAGTGGCTACACAAGGAGATTATATTGCTGTAGGAGTACATGTAAAGAATGATGGAAACGAAAATTGGGATGATACAAACATCCGTGCATTCGTTTATGGCACAAATATGTATGGGACTTCAGGAGAATTTGATCTTAAAAAAGGTGATTCTGCAACAAAGACCATTTACTTAAATGTACCATATGATGTTGAATCAGGAGAATATACTCTTGAATTGACTGTAAGCAACGACCACCATAATAGTGTGGTATACAGAACCGTAACAATCCAATAATTATACTAAAGTAGTTAAGTGGTGTAGTTACTGAAACATACTCAAAATAACGAAAGGTTTAAAAAACACCATTCGTTTTAACGAGAAAACATATTCCAAAATTGAAAATTAGATTTGGAGGAAGAATAAAATGAAAAAACTAGTAAGTGTATTGGCATTATTCGTCATCAGTTTACTTATGGTTTCCAGTGTAGTAGCTTTGGAGAATTCAAACTTTGCATGGGAAGTAAAAGTAGATGGCAATGATGTAAGCTTTGGAAACAAAGCAATTGATGTATTTGGTGTAGATGCTAATGGAAATCCAATTAAGATTGGTGAAGACGTTGTTAATAACGTTGGACAAAACGATTTCAACGTACCTTCCGTATCTGTTGAAGAAGGAGAAAAGATGACAGTTGATGTTACCCTTTTCACCAAAAACGCAGTTCAGAATGTTGAAATTGAAGCAAAGATTATGGGTTATGAATACTCAGATTATGAAAAATTAAGCGATTCAACACATTTGTTTGATATGGCTGCAAACACACAAAAAACTGTTAAGTTAAACATTGACTTGCCTAAGAAATTAGAAAAACAAGTTTACTGGTTACATCTTAACAT
>JABMOA010000071.1 GCA_013204355.1 Candidatus Woesearchaeota archaeon
ATCAAAACCCATTGTAATGATTTTTCACTTTTTAATGCACTAAGTACATCTTTTCCATCTGCACCAAACATCATGAAGATAAGAATCATGAGGAATAAGAAAATGATTGCAACTGCAAACCATGGAATCATGAAGTTTACAACATCAATTGCAGTTCGTGAAAGTAGGAATAATAATGAAACAGCAGCAGCAACGATGGAATTTAATGCAGGATTTTCTCCTAGTGCTTTTGTCTTATGAAGGATTGCAAACGTTGCTGTCCATATAAGTAGGATTACAAATACGAAGTCAAAGGATTGCAATAAATTCACGTCTAGTATTGTTGCCATTTTTTATTCATTTCTTCTTCTACCAACATAGGTAGATTGTTCAGCCCTTCTTGCAGTTCTTGCTGCGGCTACTCTTGTATCATAAGCGTCTTGGTTTTCTCCTGAGCCTCTATTTACACCATGATCATCACCTGTAATAAATCTTACGATGAGACCAAATATGAGTAAAATAATGATGAGTTCAGTAGTTTGACTTGACCACCATGAGAATATATCATAAGGTGCTCTCCAAAATCTAAGCGAAGCTCCAAAGATGTATACTACGAATGCAATAGATGCAATACCAACAAAAGTCGTGCCTTTTTCTCTTAATTCTGCACCAAATAAGCCAAGAAGGATTAGCATCATTACTGCAGCAATAATTACTAAACTAATACTTGGAAGGGATTCATTTAAGACTTGTACGGGATCATAACCAAGAGGATACGTTCCCATTACGTGTGGAATTACAAATAATAATCCTACCACCACCGCAATAACCATTCTAAAATTTTTGTTTTCATTTAGCCAATCAATCCGACTTGAAACCGCATATACAATGGTAAATACTAATAAAAATGGGAGTAGAAAATCAACTACGCCATATGCCTGAAAATAATATATTAATGTATTGAAGTTTGCTTGTACCATTATTTATCCTCTTTTTTTTCTTTTTTAGATTTTGAATCCCCTTTAGTAATAAACCATATGAAAAATACGACGATTGCAAAGAAGAATATGTTTGCTGCATAATCTGCATCCCAATTTTGAAATAAACCAAAGATTGGATTTAACCAATCCATTGCGTTAAGGAAGACGACCATCACACCTACAAACATGATTGCAATAAATGCACCCATCCATCCTCCAAGCATTGTTTTAGCATCCATTTCTTCATCTTTGAAAAAGACACCGACTAATAATAAGAATGAAAATCCTAATAAGATTAATAATACAATATTTGCCATTGCACTATTAATAACAGATACGATTTTTGTGGAAGCAACTGCAAGAAATGCGATGGATAATGCAACCATAGAATTTAAATTCTTTTTTCCAATAGTTTCATTACCTTCTGTTGCAGTGCCAAGGATTTTTGTTTTCTCTAAAATTGCAAACACAATTGTGAACACTAATAAGAATGGGAGGATAACATCATATACGCCCATAGCTCCTAAAAATTCTATCACACCTCTAAATGTACTTACCATCTATCAAATTGCCTCTTTTAATAGTTCATACTAAAAGAAAAGAGTATTTAAATGTTTCTTTTGATTAGGCTCAGTAGAAATCCCAATAATATTTGTATTGGGACATAACACCTCTTACAAATCATTTAGATTAATGAGTACAAAAAAGCAACTTTTAAATAGTAGATATTGTTTAATTTTTTTAGAGGAAGTAAAAATGAGGGGTAAATTAATCGTATTGATAGTACTATTACTTTTAACAGCTACATTTGTTTCTGCTGCAACCGATGTAGAATTGATTCCTATTAAAAATGAAATTAATCTCAAAGAAATTGGTTCTTATTCATTAAAAATTACAAATTCTGGATCAGTTACAAAAACTTATAAAATCTTTTCTTTAGAATCTGGCTGGCTTATAGACCCACTTCCTGAGGATCGGACATTCTCCTTAAAACCTTCTCAATCACGATCAACAACAATTACAATTAGACCTTCTGTTGATTTTAAACCAGGAATTTATGCACCTTCTTTAATTATAGATGAATATGAAGGAACACAATATGAAAGTTACAATAGAAATCTTAAAATTTACTTAAGCCCTGATGGACCTGTAGATTATTTACCTTCCATCAAAGTTGATTTAGATATGCCTGATAAAATTTATCCTTCAGAAGCAGTACCTATTACATTAGAGTTGGAAAATAGAAACCCGCTTGACCTTACAAATTTAAAAATTCGTGTTCAAAGTGAGATGAATGATTTTGAAAAAGAAATGGTTATTGATTTACCTCCGTTAGAAAGGAAAACCGCAAAATTTACTATTATTCCAGACCCTCACCAACAACCAAAAGAATATACCATTTTTATTATTTTTGAAAGGCAGGGCGAACAGGTTAAGGTTATTCCACGGAAAGTTGAAATACTTCCTGAATATCCCTCCTATGCATACATTCAAACAGAAGAAGTGCTTGCATGGAAATATTTTTACACAGTACGTGCAACAAATCCAGGAAATGTAAAAAAAGCGCAAGATGTTAAAATTCCAACAAATTTTTGGAGATCATTATTTGCACAGGGTGTAGATGACGTTAAAGTTGTTGATGGTCAACGATACTTAACTTGGGAACGATCTCTCTCACCAGGAGAAGAACATTTCATTCATTACGCAATTAATTATAGGTTAGGACTATATTTACTATTAGCAATCATATTTTTCACAGTATTTTATTATGCAGTACGTTCACCTATAACCGTAATAAAAACAGCGGTTGCAAAGCATTCTGTAGATCAGGAAACATTATCAGAAATTAAAGTTACATTAGAAGTTAGAAATACAACTAAAAGGCCAGTACGGGGTGTTGAAATTTCAGATCTTGTACCTGCGATTGCAAATGTTCAAAAAAGTTTAGAACTTGGAACGCTTAGGCCAAAAGAAATCCGGAATACGAAGAAAGGTACAAAAGTAATTTGGGCACTAGCTGAAATTGATGGGCAAGAACATAGAATTATTACTTATAAAATCAAAGCTAAATTAAACATTTTAGGCACGTTTAGTTTACCACGTGCAAACCTTGAATTCATGAAAGGGAAAGGTAAGAAAAAAGGGAAGGCATATTCCAATGTATTCAAGTTAAGTGTTAAATAAAGTTTAGAGTGACTATTTCCTGCTATGAAAACATTTATATAGGAGAAATATACAATAAACATTATAATAATTATTAAAACTGTTTGGGGGGGCTAAACAGAGAGAGGGTATTAAAATGAAGGATTTTTTTTTAGGGTTAAAGGAAAGATTTGCTGGACCAGTTCAAGAAGAAGAGGTCTATGAACCGCAAGGAGAAGAGTATCTTGAATTAGGTTCTGCAACTCCCCGTGAGGAGAAATCACGTGTAATGGTTCGTCCATTTGTTATGGAAGAATTTGAAGATATTAAGGAAGTACTTGATGTATTGCGTGAAGGATCTACGGTTGCATTAATTAACATACGTCCATTAAAAGAGAAGGATTTGGGTGAATTAAAACGTGCAATTTCTAAATTACGGAAAACATGTGAAGCGATTGATGGTGATATTGCAGGATTTGGTGAAGATTATGTTGTTGCAGTGCCATATTTTGCGCGAATTCATCGTAATCAACCTTGATTCATTTTTTATTTTTTCTCTTACATTCTCGTAAAGTTTATAAATAAAGTTCGTTCTCACAATTATTAAGCCACGGTCGCATAATCTGGTATTGCGCTGGATTGCTAAGGACGCTTTTAGTCTTTATGATTACCATGCAGACCACAAA